>NZ_JALDVG010000001.1:865639-1119838 GCF_023110055.1 Streptococcus oralis
TGTGACTCCTGGTTCAGCAACTTCCAAGGCTTGTGAAATTTTTTCAAATGACGCCTGGTAGTCAAACTCTTTTTCAAAAATTTCAAGCGCTTCGTTGAAGGCCTCTTGGATACGCTCATCGAATGAACGGTAACGGTTTGAGTATTGCAAGAGTTGCTCCGTCAAGGTTGCATATTGAACGATGTCATAGGTTTCTGTTTCAAGTGCTTCCATATCATTTGTTGCGACTTCAAGAATTCGTTTAACCGATTCAATATTCACTTGTGGTTGTTCTAACTCTGCCATCAAATCTTCTGTGTTATGACTTGCAGTAAAGAAAAGTTTCAAGAAACTTTGAGGAATACCTGGCAAGTTTCTCTTCTCCATGTAACGTTTGATAGTATGCAAACGGTTCACATAGACATTTGCTTTTTGGCGAGCATTGAGGTCGTCTTTTTCAATTTGCGCAAGTCGTTCGCTAACAGAGATTTGCTCATCCTCTATATCCTTGAGGTTGCTTTGAAGCATTTCCAACTGTTCTTCAAGAGCAGAGTAGGCTTGTGTTGACTCACCTTGATCCTCTGTCACTTCCATGATTGCCGTATCAAGTGCAGCCAATTCTGCTTGAAGACGACGAACATGATTTCCATCACTTTCAGGAAGAAGGTAGGTTTTAGTCAAGCGTTCAAGATCTTGAACAAGCACCTGATTATTTTCTTTCAAGTGGTTGAGATAAGTTGGTAATGTAGCAAGAAGACTTTCAACTACTTTTTGAGCTGCAATTTCACGAGTGAAAATATCATAAAGCGCATTGATTTCTTCTTGGATGCGATTATTTTCATACTCTGCATTGTCCAATTCCAACTGACGAATATTTTCTTGATTATTTTTCAGAGATTCATGCAAAAGTTGGAAACGAGACTCAATATCTGTTTCTGTAAAGTGGTAGTTGGCATCCAACAGCTTGCGATAGCCTTCTTCCAAATCTGCCAATTGTTCTGGCAGTTCTTTTGTCAAGGTTTCAACAAGAGCTGGAATTCGCTCAACGATATGTGTCAAAGCAAGAATATGATTTTCAGTTGAATCAAGAATTGCTGCGGCTTCAACCGGGTCACCTGATGAATTTAGGGTAACAAATTGAGAGAATTCAGATTGGATGTTTTCCAATTGTTTCTCAATCTCAGGAAGGGCTTTCCCATATTTTTCTGAGTTTTCTGCAACAGTGTGCTGGAGTGTTTCAAACAAGTCCAAAGCATGAAGAACACGGCCACTATTCTTAGATTCTTGTTTTTCGAGTTCAGAAAGGGCATTGCGAATAGCTGCAATATCTTCTTCAATCAAGCCGATTTGGCTTTCAATTTGATCAATCTTGTGAGCTGCTTTAAAGAAACGGAAAGAATTATTGTAGCTTTCAGCTTCAAAGAGGTGATTTTCAATATCAGCAAATGAGTTCAGAGATAAATCAACCCATTTTTGATTCCATTCACGGAAGGTCACCTGACTTTGACCAATCAAGTGCATGTTTTTAACGGCTTCAACCTCATCATTTACAGGAAGGTTGTAGAGTTCTTCTTTTCTTTCTTCAAGGGCCGTTAATCTGCTTACATTACGCTTACGTAAAAAGATAGCTGTTACATAAGCTAAGATCAGAATGACTGCAATCGCAACCATTAGATAAATTAGTTGTCCATTAGACATATCAAACTCCTTTTATACTAGAAACAATCGTAATGATTATATCATATTTTTTAAACCAAGGGAACTATTTCCCACATTTTTTAGACGTCAAGTGTACTGTAAACAGCGTTTTCTTCGATGAATTCGCGACGAGGTTCTACTCGGTCCCCCATCAACATATCAAAGATCTTATCTGCTTCGGCAGCATCATCTACCGAAACACGCGCCATCAAGCGATGTTCTGGATCCATGGTTGTTTCCCACAATTGGTGGTCATCCATTTCTCCCAAACCTTTATAACGTTGGATGGTTGGTTTTGAACGCCCTTCACTATGACGTGCTAAGGCTTCTTGGAGTTTAATTTCTTGATCTGCACCAGGTTGAATGTATTCTTTGATCTCACTTCCAACTTTAACCCCATAAATCGGTGGTTGGGCAATGTAGACATAACCAGCCTCTAAGATTGGTTTCATGTAGCGGTAAATCAAGGTTAGCAGGAGTGTTCGAATGTGGGCTCCATCAACATCGGCATCGGTCATCAAAACGAGTTTTTGGTAACGAGCCTTAGTAACATCAAATTCTGCACCAAATCCTGTTCCCATGGCTGTGAAAAGGCTCCGAATTTCTTCGTTGGCAAGGATTTTATCCATACTAGCCTTTTCAACGTTCAAGATCTTACCACGAATTGGAAGGATAGCCTGGAACTCACGGTTACGACCAGATTTGGCTGATCCACCAGCTGAGTCTCCTTCGACGATGAAGAGTTCGGTTTCAGCAGGGTTGTTAGAAGAACAGTCTGCTAGTTTTCCTGGCAAATTGGAAATTTCCAAGCCAGATTTCTTGCGTGTGACTTCACGCGCACGCTTGGCAGCTACACGAGCCTTGGCAGCCAAGATTCCTTTTTCCACGATACGCTTGGCGATCTGTGGATTTTCCATAAGGAAATCAGAGAAGGCATCGCTGAAGAGGCGATTGGTGATCTTGACCACTTCACTATTCCCCAGTTTGGTCTTGGTTTGTCCTTCAAACTGCGGGTTTGGATGCTTAACTGAGATAACTGCAGTCAAGCCTTCACGGACATCTTCCCCTGTTAGGTTATCTTCATTGTCTTTTAGTAGCTTATTCTTACGAGCATAATCATTGATAACACGTGTCAGCGCTGTACGGAAACCTTGCTCATGCGTACCACCTTCATGGGTGTGAATGTTATTGGCGAAACTCATGACGTTTTCGTGGTAACCGGTTGTGTACTGCATGGCTACTTCAACTGTGATATCATCCATCTCACCGTCTGTGTAGATTGGTGTATCAAAGATAACATCCTTGTTCTCGTTGATATATTCAACGTAGCTAGCAATCCCACCCTCATAGTGGTATTGTTTAGTCTGTTCGAGACCTTCACGCTTATCTGTGATGGAGATTCGAAGACCTCGGTTCAAAAAGGCTAGTTCTTGAATACGTTTGTTTAATTTTTCAAAGTCAAAAGTTGTTGTTTCTGTAAAAATCTCTGGATCTGGTGTGAAGTGAACTGTTGTTCCCGTTTTATCCGTATCTCCAACCACCTCAAGATCAGCAACAACATGACCACGACGGTATTCTTGGTAATGAATCTTACCGTTTTTATGGACATGAACATCTAGTTGAGTTGAAAGAGCGTTTACTACTGATGAACCTACACCGTGCAATCCACCTGAAACCTTGTATCCGCCACCGCCGAATTTTCCTCCAGCGTGAAGAACTGTAAAGACGGTCTCAACAGCGGGACGTCCTGTTTTTTCCTGAATATCAACAGGAATTCCACGCCCATCATCCACAACGGTGATGGAATTATCAGGCTCTATAAAGACTTGGATGTGACTGGCAAATCCAGCTAGGGCTTCGTCAATTGAGTTATCAACGATTTCCCATACTAGATGGTGAAGACCTTCTTTTGAAGTCGATCCAATATACATACCTGGACGCATACGAACAGCTTCAAGTCCCTCCAAAACTTGAATTTGACTGGCATCATAATCCTGTGCCTGTTGATTTTTGATTTCTTCTGTCATTTTTTCCCTTTTCTTACATGTCTATTGCTTGTCTCAATGTCGCAACGTTATTAAAAAGATAGGCATCTAAGCCAGCAGCTTTACCTGCTTCTACATCAATATTTCTGTCACCAATGACCAAACCAGATGTAATATGATATTTATCACGTAAATAAATCATGGACTCAGGATCTGGTTTCCGTTTAAAGCCAGAACTGGCAGTCACCACCTCGGTGAAGTAGTTCGCTATCTGGGTCTTAGCAAGAAGTTCTAGCACTTGGTCATTTCGATGAGAAACTAAGAAATGGCGACCACCCTTGTCCGAAATGTCTTTGAGTAATTCTGGAATTCCCTCAAACAAAACTGGATGTTCTAGCTCACGCGCTTCATTTTCTTTGTAGTTCTCTAAAAAATCCTCGATATCTGGTGCAAACTTCTCGATGGCAAAAGCTGTCGAAACCTTCAAGGCTTCGTAGACACGGTCGTGTTCTTGCTCTATTCCATATTGGGCTAAGGTTTCTACAAAGGCTGCAGTAGAAGTCTCATAATTATCCAATAGGGTACCACCTAAATCCCATATATAGTCGTGATATTTCATACCCTTCATTATACCATTTTTTTATGAAAAAAGCGATGATTTCCTAGATTTTTCGGCTCTATAATTTCTATAGAGAGTAAAACACTATTGCATCGATGGAGCCTTTTTGTGAAGAATAGCTCCTCTATGAATAATCAAGCAAAATCTTTCCTATCTCAAATGTACAAATAAAAAAATAGAAACTACTAACAACCGCGTCATTTTTCGCAAACGAAACGATTTTGGATTTCCAAACTTTAAAAATAGAATCCTCATTGCTTTGAATGTCACAATAGAGTGCAGAAAAAGATTATTGCAATATGGAATCTCTTGTTAATTCATTTCAGTTTCCAATGATTCCTTCTTTCTTTTCAATTGTCATTTATTCTCCAA
Source organism: Streptococcus oralis (assembly GCF_023110055.1). GTDB lineage: Bacteria > Bacillota > Bacilli > Lactobacillales > Streptococcaceae > Streptococcus > Streptococcus oralis_BY. The sequence goes on from NZ_JALDVG010000001.1 coordinate 870,293, forward strand.
ACAGGCAAAAAACGATAACGTCCTTTAAAGGAGTTATCGTTTTTGTATATCGTCAGATAAAGTTTGATTTTTATTGAGCTACATTCGATTAGTTTCTTCCGAAGTTTTGACCTCTACCATCGCGGTCAAAATACATCCAACTTCCATCTTCAAGTTGAATCCATTTGCTTCGAGCCATATCCCCTGAATTGGCATCGAAATATCGACTAACTCCATTCACATCAACAACTTTTCCTTTGACTTGCTTGCCGTCTTGCGTGAAATAGAGAGTCTGTTGACCAACCTGCTGCAAGCCTGTCACTGCTTTTCCGGCTTGATCAAAATAGTACCACTCATTTTGGGAACCTTCGACAAACTTGTTGGTTGCCATCTCTCCTGAGTTAGCATCAAAGTAACGGATACTCTTATCTGAAAGTGTCACGATTTTACCCTTGACTTGTTTACCATCTTGGTCGAAGTAAAGTGTTTGTTTGCCAATCTTTTGAAGGCCTGTCACTGCTTTACCAGTTTGGTCAAAGTAATACCATTCGTTCTTGGCACCTTCTGCAAACTTGCCGACTGCCATTTCTCCTGAGTTGGCATCAAAGTAACGGATGGATTTATCAGCCAAAGTTACTACTTTACCCTTGACTTGCTTACCATCTTGATCAAAGTAAAGTGTTTGTTTGCCAATCTTTTGAAGACCTGTCACTGCTTTACCAGTTTGGTCAAAGTAATACCATTCGCTCTTGGCACCTTCTGCAAACTTGCCGACTGCCATTTCTCCTGAATTGGCATCAAAGTAACGGATACTCTTATCTGAAAGTGTCACGATTTTACCCTTGACTTGCTTGCCATCTTGGTCAAAGTAAAGTGTTTGTTGACCAATCTTTTGAAGACCTGTCACAGCAACTCCATCTGCTCCGAAATAGTACCAATCACTTGGGTTATCACCCTGTGCAAAACGATTAATAACAGCATTTCCTGAATCCTTGTCAAAGTAACGAAGTTTGCCATCCTTAGCACTCACAATCTTGCCCTTAACCTGATAGCCGTTTTCATCAAAGAATTGCTGTCCATCTCCTATCTTGACAAGACCTCGAGCCATAACGCCCTTGGCATCAAAGTAACGCCAGTTTTCACCATCAGTAGTGTAGTAACGGTTGAGAACTTGGGCACCAGTTTGATCATAGTAGTACTGATTACCATTTTCATCTTCACGGATAGAATCACGAAGTTGAATACCATTCTTCAAGAAATAAACGTGCTTGCCATCAATTTCATGAGCACCTGTTACAAGATAGCCTCGTTTATCGAAGTAATACCAATTTCCATTTTCATCTTGGATAAAGGAATTTTTAGCTTGATAACCACTAGTTGAATAGAACTTAGTACCATTGGCATCACTAACAAATCCTGTGTAAGCATTCTTATTAACTAATTGCTTAGGCAATACTATCTCGCCATTTTTGTTAGTGAGGTAGTCGTTGCTAGCCCAGTCTTTAAGAGCATAGTAAGCACCACGACCTAAGATATTGGTACCATTGAAGTACTTAGCCGACCACTTGGTAATCTTCTCATCTGTTGTCATCTTTTGACCATTGGAAATCTGTACTCGTTCAAAGATTTCTGGATATTTAGCTTTAAGCTCATCCAAGAAGGCCCCACCGTACTTACCTTGGAAATCAGTCCCATTGGTCTTACTATTAGCTACATAGAGTTTTTCCTTGATTTCTGAGCCTTCGCGGTAGGTTCCGTAGTTGTTGACACGTGTTGCTGTTACCACTTCCTTACCTGGTAGGTTATAGATTTGGTCTGGTACCCAGTCCGCGATGGCTTGGATATTGACACTGTGAAGCGCACGAAGAGCATTGAGCAAATCTTTTAAAGATCCATATTTATTGTTCTTGCTCATCGCCATATCGTAGCGGTCTTCAAAGGCATAACCATTCTGAATGATAGAATCTAAGAAAGTACCGTCTTGGCTAGATACATACTGAGGTGGTAGCTCAAATGAAGTTACTCCCCATTCCTTGAAGAGGTTGACATTTTTAGCAATGACTTTATTAGTATATTGGTCATCGCGGGTTGCAAAGTCTTGGAAGTTAGAGAAGCCTTCGTAAATCAACTGAGAATCAAGAGCTGCGCTAGATTCATAAACTTGACCACTAGCGTTTTTCTTCTTGCTTGCTTTTGTACGAGCATCCTGATCTGCCTTAGCGCCAACTGGTACCCAAACAGCCAGATATCCAGAAACTTGGACATTGCTGTAGCCTGCGATATCATTCATATCAAAGGTTAAAATACCATTAGCATCTGTCTTCTTCCAGAGAGATTGCGGCACTTCTTCATCAGTTAGATAACGGGAAATACCATCTTTGGTCGTCAAAAGTACAGGGCGATAGTATTGATTCTTGTGGGCTGCTCCCATATTGACTTGCAGTTTATCCCATACATTTAACTTGAGGTTAGGGTTGTTTGAAGCAATCACAGCCATCCCTTGAGTACGAGTTTCTGCTGTTCCTTCATCTGTTGCTTCATTGGCACCAGTACCGTAGCGGACAGAAGTCAAAATACCATTGTAAGACCATTTATCAGCCTCACGAGGTACACCCATATATGTGACTTTCATGTCTTGTCCACCTGCTACATACTTAATACGAGCACGCAACAAGGCATCGATAGCGTCGTGGTAAGGAGATTTTTTCTCCATGTATTGACCATCATCGGTATAGAGGTCACCATAGTAGACCCGAGTGATAGAGTCTTTATTGGAGAGCATGAGAGCATGAGCAGTTGGGATGTTGAACTGCGTATACTTCTTGTCTGCCTTGCGCATATCTTCGTTGTAGATCTTGAAGGCTTGCTTGAGTTCATCCATAGTAAAGGTCAAACCATCCGTATTTGGATTGATATTTTCTCGGATGATGTCAGCAATAACGGTTTGTACTTCACTGTCATGAGCCCGCACAAAGATATAGTTAGCCATTCGTTCGCCATTTTTCTTTTCAGAAGAACGATCATTTAGACTATTTGTAATCGTAGGCTCTACTCCGCTACGGATAGATAGATTACGCATGAATGAATAAAGCAAGGACAAGCGTAGCTTGTTGTCAATTGCTAGTTGAGCACCTTTAGTATCTTTGTTGTAGTCAGGATCGTTATCAGACCAAGCTTCCAAGATAGACAAATGCTTGATGGCTTCTTCTTCACTTTCTCCCACCTTGTAGCGAGACTTGAAGTAGTCAGATGCGATTTGGAGCAAGTCTGCGTTGACATTGTCCACCGCATCGACACGAACTCCATCAAAATTAGCAGTCGGATCATTGGCTACAATGCTTCCAAAGTTCATCATAAAATGCAACCAGTTGAGTTGTTCGGCTTGAACAGCTGGATTAGAGTTGTCAAAGTCGTTAGCGAGCAAGAACTCATAACCACCGTTTGACTTGTCAATAAAGTACTTAGGTTTACCTGTTTGACTAGTAGGGGTACGGTTAAGCAAACGGAATTTAGAGTTAGCATGAGAGCTCTTCTCATTATTGGTATAAAGCAAAGCTCCACCCTGCAAGTGGTCCTTTTTAGTACCAGTTGTTTCAGACTCTGACTTGATATTCCAATTTGGCTGGGTTTTGACAAAGGCACCCATCAGCGTTCTCAACCATTTGGTATCGCCTTCTTTACCAATTTTTTCCTCAATTTTGCGCTGAACCTGCTGAGAAGCTCCTGTCAGGAGAGCTTGTTCAACTTTGTTTTCAAAAGCACCTGCTCCCAGACCTTGCTGGTTCATATAGTTGAGGTAATTAATCTGAGTACGTTTATCAGGCCACCAAGCCATCAAAAGAGGACGCAAGTCTGTTTCTGTCGAAGCCGTCCATGTTTTTCCATCTTTTAAGATGAACTTTGGACGATACCAGCTATCTGCTGTCAAATAACCGTCTACAGTTTCAATATCCTTGTCAGTCGTACCGTAGAAAGCATTCTTTTGGGAGAATTCATTATTGAGACTGCTGGTTCCTTGTTGGAACTGATATTCATTTGAATCAACTAAGGCACCAGTTTCTGCATCAAAATAAAGTATTCTACCATTAAGTTCAACTGCAAAGTTCTTTTTAACTGTACCATCGTCCTGAACATAGTAATTTTTACCATCAATGGTCTTAATATGAGATAGGACATCATCATCGTGATCAGCATTTACAGGTGCAGGTTGAGCCTGATCTGCCACCATTCTTTCAGCTACTGCTCCTTGTTTTTGAGCAGGTTCGAGCAAGCGATCTTTCTTTGCAACCTTTGGATTTGCAACAATCTTGTCTTCAACAGCCGTTTTTTCTCGTTTGTTGTCATCTTGCTCTTGGGCAGTTGTTGGCCTTGCTTGTTTATCCTGGTCTGCTACTTCTGTTTTAGGAGTTTCTGTGATTGCATTAGCAGCTTTAACTTCTTCAGCAACAGCAGCCTTTTCTGTAGATGCTTCTTTCGTATCTGCTGGTTTAGCAGGCTCTTGAGCATTGGTTTGAACTGTTGCTTCTGTATTTTCTGCTGGTTTAGCAGACTTATCACTAGCAGCAGCATCGCCTGTCACCTTGTCTGCAGGGGTTGCTTTTTCTGCTTCTTGCTCAGATGCTACGTTTGCTTGGGCTGGAGTTTGCTGACCCGGACCACTAGTCTGAGCTGTAGCAGGTTCTTGAACTACAACCTGCTTTACATCATCCGCATGGACAACGCCTGGTTCTAGACCAAGTACCTTTGGTGCTACAATAAGTGCCAAGGTAGTCAAAGCAATGGCTACCCAGTTTTTCTTAACTTTATGCATCTTATAATGAATCTTTTTCTCCATCATAAAGCCTCCTTCTGAATTTAGTATAAAGTTATGCCCTTATTCTAGTATATTTTTCAAAATGATCTTTTTTTGTTGCACATCTACAACTATGAAAGGCAAATTCTTTCAAACTGTTCTTTAAGCTTTTGGGCAACACCAAAGGAATCTAAAAATTCAAAAAAAGATAGGCATTGCTCGATATCACTGAGAGCATTAGTATTCCCGACCTTATAGGCATACAGAGCCCTATGATACTTAATCAGCGTTCGATCATATAGATCTGTTTCAGGGATTTTAGAGTGGTCGAGATAATTGAGAAACCTCATAGCAACTAGCAGATGGTTTCCTTCTATACAGACGCTAATGACATTAAGTAGCATCTTGATAATACGGCGGCGATTTTCAGGTAGGTTGTTATAAAACTGGGTACGATTGATCATCTCACTAGCGAAGGTTTCCAACGTTTCCAAGGTCATCAAATCAACACTGTTTGTAAAAAGCCAGAGTTCATAACGTCCCCACTCCTCAACAGAAAAGAGATGATCCGTCAGGAATTCTATATCCTTCTTGCTAATCTGAAAATCTGAGCAACAGGAAGACAGAAGAGCTCTGACAATGATCGTATTGAGTTTATAGTTTTTCTTCTCAGGAAACTGTTCGGTCAAAGCTTCTGAGCTTGACAAAATATTTTGGAGCTTGACAACATTGTTTTCCTGATATGCATCAGCTACTTTTTTTGAAAACAGCACATCATCTGAATCAATGTAATTATGGTAAACATACTGAAACTCCTCTAGGGAAACGGCCATATTTTTTAAACAGCAATAAAAAGAATCAAGTGTGATCCCATTAACTCCCCGTTCAAAACGGGATAGCTGAGCTACGGAAATATCACCAGCAGCTACCTCTTTCAGGGACATTTTTTTTGATTCTCTAATGACTTTGAATATTTTTCCAAATGCTTTCAACATATCACTCCCCCAGTTTCGTATATGCAAAAAATTCTTACTAATTTTAATATACTAGTAACATGTTTCAATTATATTACAGAGAAAGTACTTTATATTTCAAATTAATACAAGCAGATTAATTCGCATGATAAGACCGTTTAATATAGCATTTATTGAATATTATATCTTTTCATGAATCTATTGATTTCAGTAGAAATCTGAACTATTCTATCTAACAACTTGAAAACACTAACATTTCTAGAGATAGATTCCTTCTTATGTTAAACGAATCTTGATTGATTTATAAAAGTTTGATATAAAATCGCAAGACAATCATATGAAACATTTTTTAGAAAGGGAGTCAATAAAAAAAACGAGAGCCGAACTCTCGTCTTACTGTTTGTTTCCAAAGACATCCCGATAGAGCATGCCGTCTCGTAAACTTTCGGCATCTCCTCCCAATTGCTCTACCAACTCATAGGCAAAGGCAAGGGCAGTTGACGGTCCTCGGCTGGTTGTTAGATTGCCATCCACAACCACTGTTTGCTTTTGATAAATTCCGTCAGTAATTTGCTCCTGAACTCCGTCATAACAAGTAAAGTGCTTGTCTTTCAAGATACCTGCTTGATGGAGGGCGATTGGGGCTGCACAGATGGCAGCAATTTTCTTTCCAGCTTGGTCAAAGGCTTTAATCTCAGAAATGAGGGCTGGATTATCCCGTAGGTGAGCTGATCCTGGCATGCCACCTGGAAGAACTACCAAGTCATAGTCAGACAAATCACCATCAAAGGTACGGTCGGCTTTTACCTGAATGCCATGCGACCCTGTCACCTGCTCTTCAAATCCTACCATATCACAAGAAATGTTTGCTCGACGCAAGACATCGACTACTGTCAAGGCTTCGATTTCTTCAAAACCCTGGGCTAAAACAACTGCTACTTTTGCCATAGTGGCCTCCTTATTTGATTTGTTTTAGGACGACTTTTTTTCGTTTGAATGGAACTTTTCCACTTTTCTCCTCCGCTAGGTTGGTCTGGTAACTCATAGATAAGAGGAGACCAACACCGATGAGGTTACTAATAATTGCGGAGCCCCCTTGAGAAATAAATGGTAGAGGAATCCCTGTCAAAGGAAGTAAGCCTGTCACGGCACCGATATTTTCAAAGATATGGAAGAGCAGCATCATGATAAAACCAGTCGAAATATAGGTGTAGAACTGGTTATTTGACCTGAGCGTAATCTTCAACATACGGTAGATGAGAAGCAAGTATAAAGCAACCACAAAGACTGAACCAATAAAGCCAAAGTCTTCTGCAATTACGGTGAAAATCATATCACTCTCACGTACTGGAATGAGGAGATTGGACACATTGAAACCTTGTCCAAACAAGCCACCACTTCCAATCGCAATTTGTCCCTGCGCCTGTTGATATGTTGTTGTTTGTGCAAAGTCAAAGGGATTGAGCCAAGCCAAGATGCGGTTGATCTGGTAAGTTGGCATCCCAATCTGATGCAAGAAGGCACGTCCATCCTTGCTTATAAAGATGGCCATGAAGCCTGCAACAGCAGTCACCCCTGTCGCAAAAACCGGAATGATAATCTTCCACGAAACACCTGAAAGGAGAACCATACCGGAAAAAATAGCTACAAAGACCAAGGCAGTCCCCAAGTCACTTTGTAGGGCTAAGAGGATCAAGACTGGTATGGTAAAGGCAATCATCCAACCAATCAATAGGAAATCCAAGGGAATAGTTCGTCGCCATTCCTTGTGTTTTTGAGTGAATCTTACAATGGCTCGAGCCAACATCAAGATATAGGAAATCTTCATGAATTCCGATGGCTGAAAGAGTGTCGTTCCACCAATCGATACCCAGTTCTTGGCACCTGTTGACGCTACAAGATTTGGATTGTAGAAAACAAGGGGGAGGACCATCAAAGCCAACCCTAGACCATAAAGATAGGGAGTCACCTTCCATAAAAACTCGGTATTAAAGAACATGACCACAAATCCAATGACAAGACCCAAGGCAATCCAAGCGATTTGCTGACCTAGAATTGGTAATACATTATTTGGATAGTCATGACTAACTGCTATATAAATGGCCACTACTCCAATCACCAGTAAACAAAACACTGGTAGGAGGAGGCTATAATCGACTCGAGAGTCGAAGGAACGTTTCATATTTTTTACCTTTTCTCTTTCTTGGATTTTTCTTTCATTCTATTACGACGGGATTGGAGAAAATCAGCTACTGCAGGCTCTAGCTGTTCTCTAGAAAGGACCTGAACAGTCCTTTCTTTTGACAAGGCTTGAGCGATTTGTTTGCCATAACGCTTGCTGACGACACGACTGTCTAAAATCACAGCAACCGAACCTTGGTCAGACCGTCTAACAGTACGACCAAGGGCCTGCTTTAACCGAATAATCGCCATCGGTAACTGATAATCATAAAAAGGATTTTTCCCTTCTTGACGCAGCTCTTGGTTTAGTTTTTTGGTTAACGGCTCTTGGGGATTTTGGAAAGGCAATCTCGGAATCACTTGAATCACGCAAGGATGGGTTGAAAAATCAACTCCTTCCCAGAAACTACCTGTTCCAAGCAAGATCTGGCGTTCACCTTTTTCAAAACGTTTTTTCAGTTGGCTTGGTTCCCCATTTTTATACTGAGCTAGATGCGGTTGGTCGAGCAGGTCCGAAACTGCCAGCAACATCTCTTTTGAGGTAAACAAAACCAATAAGGGTTCTTGAAAGGCTTGTAAGCTTCGAATGACAGAAGCCACTTCACTAGCATAGTCAAAAGGCGAAACTTCTGTCACAAGAGGAAAATCATTGACTAGAAAGACTTCTTGTTGCTCCTGTTTTGCTACATCAAGCCTAACAAGCGGAGCGTCTGGAAATCCCAATAAATCTGCTAAGGAAACCCGGTTGCTGATTTCAAGAGTGGCCGATACTCCTAGGAGCCTACAATCTTCTGGCAATAAATCTGCTAGTATAAAGCGGCCTTTTTTACTTGAACAAATCAAGACATCATTGCTCGATTTCTCGGCTATAGCAAGCCAAAATTCACGGTCCGAGGTGAAAAAGTTTGCAAGCTCTCGATACTCTGGGAGAGCTAACTCCGAAAAATGCTGGCGCAAGTGTTCGAGAGAATCCAACCACTTTCCATTCTTAAGACCTGATTGATACTGCTCCATCAAGTAACGACATTCAAAGCCGATACTCTCAAGCAAGCGTTTCTGAACCAAATCTTCATCTGTCTCCAAGGACTTATCAAGCTGGGTTACAAGTTCCTCCAGGCGATAAGCCTGCTGGGCTAAATTTTCGAGAGCTAGTAGCATTTTTTGAGCTTCATCCAAGATCAGCAAACGGTTGTCGACAAACTCTGGATTGTCTTCCAAACGAGTGATCAGATAGGCATGATTGGTCAAGAGAACACGACTGGTCTTGGCCTTTTCCTGCCCTCGTTTCCAAAAATCCTCTGTAGCAAATAGGCTTTTCTTTGAAAGCTTACCATCGTGGACTAGTTCAGGCAGAAAGTGCTGATAGCGATAAAGTTGCCCGATTTCGTCCAAGTCGCCAGTCTCTGTCTCTGTTAGCCAGATGAGCAGTTGCATTTTAAAGCGTGTGAAAAGGCGATTGGACTCCGGTCGATGGAGAACTCGGTGAAAGGCATCCAGTTTTAAATAATTTTGAGGACCCTTGAGACTATGAATCTCCAGATGGAAGACCTCTTTTAAGCGCTGACCTTCTTCTTGCATGATTTGATTTTGAAGAATTTTGGTCGGAACACTCACTAGAATCCCTGCTTGACTCTCCGAGTTCAAAGCTGGGAGGATATAGCCGTATGTCTTGCCGAGTCCCGTTTGAGCTTGGATAAAGGAAGTCTGGTGTTCTTCCAATAATTGCTCAACCTTCTCCGCAAATTCCAACTGTTGCGGACGCTCCTCCAGCCCCAATAAAGAAATGTTTTTAGCAAAGTCTTTGGATAACTTTCGTGGGACTAAGCCTTTGCTTTCCTTTCTCAGGAAAAGCCCATGGAGTTCTATCAAGTCCGGTAAAGACAAGAGAGATTGTTGCTGATAGACCTCTTCAATCACCAGATAACTTTCATAGAGAAGGTTGTCTGCAAGGTTTAACAAGCTTTCTAAAAGCCCTTTAGGTATCTCAAAAAGTTTTTGACGCATGTAAAGCAAGAGTTCAGCTGTTGCCTGAGCATCTGACAGGGCAGTATGGGCATGTTCCAGCTCAATGCCCAACTCTTGACAAAGGATACCTAGATTGTATTTTTCAAACTGAGGATATAAAACTTGGGCTAACTCAACAGTATCCACCCGCGGTGTGCGCAATTCATATCCTTCAAAAAAGAGGAATTCTGCAAGAAGGTTAGCATCAAACTGTACATTATGCGCAACAAAAATACCGTCCTTAACCAATTCAAAAATTTTTCCAGCCACCTGAGAAAACTCTGGTGCCGCAGCCAAACGCTGATCGGTCAGACCCGTTAATTCTTTGATATGAGAATCCAAGGGTTCGTGAGGATTGACATCAGTCGCATACTGATCAATGATTTCACCATTCTCAATCACCACAATGCCTACTTGAATAATTTTTGCCTTGCTTCCGGTGCTGGTCGCCTCTAAATCAACGACCACATACCGATTATTTCTCGCATTCATCATTAAAAATTATATCAAAAAAAGCATGATTTGACACCCCTCAACTTTGATAACAATCTCACTTTCCTTGTGAGTTTGAGTAAAAACCCAGACCTTAAAAGTGAGAATTTCACGCAAGTTCAGCAGTTGATTCCTGATTCTGAGGTATTTGAAAACCTTATCAACAAAGCTACATCAACATAAAAAGACAACTAAGGTATTAGCTGCCTTTTTGAGATATTTTTTTCATTGTTTTCGGAAGAGCCTTGCTAATTTCTGTTGGCAAGACAAGGTAGTTTTCTTGAGCAAGTTCTTGCGCGATAGCTGAATGAAGGTGGGTTGCTACCACTACCCTCTCATAGAGGCTGACTTGGTCAAACTGACCTGCAAAACCTGCAATGATTCCAGCAAGTGTATCTCCCATTCCACCAGTTGCTTGATAGGGGCCTCCAACCTGTAACTGATAATATTCAGGCTGACCGACTTGCCAGATACGAGTTGCCGGACCTTTCTCAACTAAAATCGTTCCTTGAGGAAAATCAGAAAGAGCCCTAGTAGTCGTCTCTGTATTTTGATGGTCAAGAACTATACCAGACAGTCTTTCCCATTCCTTTTGGTGGGGAGTTAGGATGAGCTGACTGGAAGGAAATGGTAACTGGCCTTTTGCTAAGATGCCCAAAGCACCGCCATCTGCAATCAAAATCTGGTCTTTTCTAAGGCTGTCACAGACCCGTTTTATGATTTCTTCTCCGAATGCATCCTCTCGCAAACCCGGACCTAACAAGACAACTTCTGCCTTTTCCAACTGTTCTTTTAACAATTGCTGGTCTTGAAGAGAAAATGCCATGGCCTCAGGTAAATGACTGTGCAGAGCCGAAATATTCTCCTTATCCGTGCCAACAGTCACCAACCCTGCCCCACTTTTGACTGCTGCCAAGGCAGCCATGATGATGGCTCCACCATAAGGATAGGTCCCACCAAGCAAGAGCAGACGGCCATAGTCTCCTTTATGACTGGTACGAGAACGTTCAATAATGACTTTTTCTAGTAAGGCTTGATCAATCATTTTCATCGTTTTTTCCTCAACTATCCTTTATCTGATTGTTTTAAAACAACTTGATAGACTTTCTTAGTCCACTCTTCTAAGTCTTCTCCATCATAGTCAAGATAATGCACCCTATCTTGTATTTTAGTTGGAATAATATTTTCAAATTGGCACTTATTATGAGTTGGAATAATGCAAATATACAACTCACTTAATAAATTAAGCATGTCCTTAATTTTTACAGCATGGTAACCATCAAAAATATAACCAGGAACTTTAATCAAATCTGTATAGATAAAATGAAAACTTACTCCAGGAATAAACATATCTTGTAATTCTTTCTCTGAAGGAACTCGACCTAATAAACGCTCCATCGCCAATCGATAACCAGAACTTGTATTTGACCATCCTAACATGACATAGTCAAAATAATCTTTCGGATCAGATGCAGCATTTCGACTATCCAAAACCAACTCCTCAGCATCTCGCCTAAAGGCTTTTACAGCAGATAAGATCTGACCTGTTTTAAAAATAGAAATCGCTGCATCTATAGTCGTAGTATGGCTACAGTAGTCTGAAGTCACTAGCCTCTTATGTAGATCATAAGTCGAAGCTACTCTTTTATCTGTAGGGGTAAATGGTGGAAGAAAGGGATGCTGACAGATGTAATCTAAAATCTCTTTTTTTAAACAAGAATCAGCACACTCGATACTTGTTTGACGTTTATGAAGTTTTTCGTAAGCTATAAATTTAGCAATTTTTTCTAATTCCCACTCTTGAATATTTGGATAATCAATTAGTGCTAAGTAGTATATTCCATCCCATTGTAAACTATATTCTCCATTATAAATTTTTAAAATCATCTAATCACCTCACTCCATTATACTACAAAAGGAGGGGCGAACCTCCTTCTACACTATTTTCCCTTAAATTCCGCAAAAGTCTGTAAGATTTTAGCTGCTACTGCTGGAGAAGGAGCTCCTTTTAGCTCTAACGTGTCATCTGCATATGGACTAAGACCAGCAAAATCTCCTATCTGGACAGAATAGAGCGATGTTTTAAACAGTTCAATATCGTTTTGGTCATTTCCAAAAGCGATGAAGTTCTCCCCACATAATTTTTCAACAGTTGTTGCCTTATGAGTATCCAAGGGATTAACATAAAGGCACTTTTCATGCGCATGATAGGAGAGATGAGCCTGTCCTAGTCTTTCTAGCTGACCAAGCAGATCATCAAGCAACTCCTCATGGTCACCCATATAAACGACTACCTTAATCGGAATTCCTAAGTCCTCAAGTTTCTGATGACGAGCCACCTTTAGGGGATCTACACTGGAGATAAATGGAATTTTTTCTACAATCTGACCACTATAGTCAAAGCGATCATCTACAAAGAAAGGGAGATTATAAGTCTGGCAATAATCCACTAGCGCCTGATAAACTCTAGCATCGAGATTCCTTTCGAAAACAGCCTTCCCTAGATGATAGGCTACGCCTCCATTCAACCCTATGACCAAGCGCTGACTGAGTTCAGAACCTAATAAACCCAAGCAATCCCGATAAGAGCGGGCTGAGGCAAACACAAGCTCATGCCCATAATCTTCAGCCTTTAAAAGAACCTGCTTAATCTCCTCATCTATGGTCATGTAGTCAAAAGATAGCGTTCCATCCAGGTCAAATACGAATTTCATCGTTCTAGTCCTTGTTTAGTGTTCGAAGCGCTGCCTGATAGGTTTGCTCCATTAGCATGGTAATAGTCATAGGACCAACTCCACCCGGTACAGGTGTGATGTGGCTAGCAAGTGGTGCAACAGCATCATAATCAACATCTCCACAAAGCTTGCCATTTTCATCTCGGTTCATCCCAACATCAATGACAACCGCTCCTGGTTTGACAAAGTCAGCAGTCACAAACTTAGCGCGACCGATTGCAACCACAAGAATATCCGCCTTAGCAGCAACCTTGGCAAGATGATGGGTACGTGAGTGGGTCAAGGTCACAGTCGCATTCTTGGCTAAAAGAAGTTGGGCCATCGGTTTTCCAACGATATTTGAACGACCGATAACAACCGCATTTTTACCTTCTAGATCAATCCCATATTCATGAAACATCTCCATAATTCCTGCAGGTGTTGAAGGAATCATAACTGGATGACCAGACCAGAGGCGACCCATGTTTAGGGGATGGAAACCATCCACGTCTTTTTCGGGGTCAATGGCTAATAACACTGCCTCTTCATCGATATGTTTTGGCAAAGGTAATTGAACCAAAATCCCATGCCAAGCTGGATCTTGATTGTATTTGGCAATCAAGTCTAACAATTCCGCTTGGGTAATGGTCTCTGGAACTCGCACTACTTCACTACGGAAGCCAGCAGCAAGAGCTGACCGTTCCTTGTTGCGAACGTAGACTTGGCTGGCAGGATTGTCCCCCACCAAAATCACCACCAATCCTGGAACTAGACCTGTTTCTTCTTTTAGTTTAGCCGTCTTCTCAGCCAACTGTCCTTGTAACTTAGCCGCAAGAGCCTTCCCATCAATAATCTGTGCCATATCTCTTCTCTTTTCTATCAAATATCCTCTATTATATCAAAAAATAACTCGCCATCCTAACACTTCTTGCCTAATGGACCCTATAGTCTGAAACTATAAGAAAAAGCCCTTATCGAGCTTTTATGCTTATTTATACTAGGTAAACTTGTCATACTTTCTTTTTGACTTTTGGAGCCGGTAAGACTTCGTACATCTCCTTGATTAGTCTGATTAGACATGACTTATCTTCAATGTCTTCTATCAAAATCATCTCCTTAGCTCCTTCATAAGGACATTCAAGCCTAGTCTGTCCCAGTTGATCCATGACTACCTTCACAGGCTTCAGTAACAGACGATTATCGTAGATTCCTCCAATAATCTTTCCACGATAATAAAGAATATACTCTCCCATCATTGGACGATAACTCATCTCCTCTAGCTCTGATAGCTGTTCGAGAATAAAATCTAAATATTCTTTACTGGAAGCCATGATGCCTACTCCATTTCTTCTAAAAATGAGGTCTTACAAAACCTTACTCAAAAATTCCTTGGTTCGTTGTTCTTTTGTTTGATCGAAAATCTCCTCTGGTGTTCCATCTTCAACAACAACTCCATCCGCCATAAAGATGACACGGTCTGCTACCTCACGAGCAAAGCCCATTTCATGAGTCACAATCACCATGGTCATCCCTGATTTAGCAAGGTCTTGCATAACAGCTAGAACTTCTCCAACCATCTCAGGGTCTAAGGCTGAAGTCGGTTCATCAAAGAGCAAAACATCTGGTTCCATGGCCAAACCACGTGCAATGGCAATCCGTTGCTGCTGCCCTCCTGACAAACTCTGCGGATAGGCCTTTGCCTTATCTGGCAAGCCAACTTTTTCTAGCAGTTCCTGTGCTCTCTTCTCTGCAACTTCCTTGCTTTCACCTTTGGTTTTAATTGGTGATAAAGTGATATTTTCCATCACTGTCATATTAGGAAAGAGGTTGAATTGTTGGAATACCATGCCCATCTTTTCACGCATAGCAAAAAGGTCATTTTTCTTATCAGTGATATCAACTCCTTCAAAGATAACCTTACCTTTACTTGCTTCTTCAAGGAGATTCATCGAACGAAGGAGAGTTGATTTCCCGCTCCCTGACGGACCGATAATGACCACAACTTCTCCTCGTTTAATCTCAAGGTTGATGCCTTTTAAAACTTCATTTTTCCCAAAAGACTTATGTAGTTCTTCAATTTTAATCAAGGTTTCTGTCATTATTTCTTGTCTCCTTGTCCAATATGTTTTTCAAATGCTTTCAACGCCACTGTCAAAACAGAGGTCATAATCAAATAGTAAAAGGCTGCAAATAAAAGGGGAGTCAATGGTAAATAAGTTGTTGTTGCTACTGTCGTTGCACCATTCCACAACTCCATCACCCCAATCGCAGACAAGAGGGAACTATCCTTGATAATGGTGATAAATTCATTTCCCAGAGCTGGAAGAATATTCTTGATAGCTTGTGGCAAAATGACATAACGCATGGCATTTTTCGGACGAATACCTAGAGAATATGCAGCCTCTAACTGCCCTTTAGGAACCGCATTGATCCCTGCACGAACAGTTTCTGAAACGTAAGCTCCACTATTCATAGAAATAATCAGAATACCAGGAATCAAACGAGAAAGATCAACTCCTAAAATTCCCACTTGGATAGTCGGAGCATTGATATGCATAAGAGCAAAGGCAATCATAATCTGAACCATCATCGGAGTACCACGGAAAATCCAAACATACACATTTGCAAACCAAACGAGCGGTTTAAAGCGTGAACGTTGGGCAAAGGCCAGTAACACACCTATAATAGTCCCTAAGCAGACGACAAGGATGGAAATTAACACGGTAATCAGAGCACCATAGTTAAAATATGGTAAATACTTTGGTAAAAAAGAAAAATTCATATTCAATCAACTTTCTATGTATTAGATTGTATGATTATAACACAAATTGAATTAAAATGCAATCCTTTTCCCCTATTTTTAACAATTAACTTGATAGAATAGAGAAATAGAGAGAAATCACAGTTTTTTTCTAGTCAACTACCTCTTGTTTATGGTAAAATAGAAACGATAAGAAATGGAGGAGAATCAAAATGGAATCACATTTGGTTAGAATCATTAACCGCCTAGAAGCAATGACAAAAGATGGTGGAAATCTAAAACGTAATTTTGAACGTGAAGGTGTTGTTGTCGCAGAAGTTGCATACAGCCACGACGAAGAAAACGGATCACTCTTCACCCTTCGTGATGTAGAGGCTCGTGAAACTTACACCTTTGATAGCATTGATTTGATTGCAATGGAGATCTACGAACTCCTTTACTAATATAAAAACAACGGGCAGTAAGTCCCGATGAATGAGAATCCTTTTTGTCACCACAAATGGGATTTTTTCTTACCTTCAAGTTGCTTGATTCTCCATAAATCTCTCTTTTAAAAACGACCACTTCCCAATCTTTTTACTTGCTTTACACCTTAATCATGCTATAATGAGAGTATAAAACTTTGACTATTCTTGACCTTTTTTCTTAGACCAAGAATAAGAATGAAATGAGGTAGATGTATGCTCTGTCAAAACTGTAAAATTAACGACTCAACAATTCATCTGTATACCAATATCAATGGACAGCAAAAGCAAATTGATCTCTGTCAAAATTGCTATAAAATTATCAAAACAGATCCAAATAATACCCTCTTTAAAGGAATGACTGACTTAAACAATCATGACTTTGATCCTTTCGGCGACTTTTTCAATGATTTGAACAATTTCAAACCTTCTTCTAATAACGTCCCTCCAACTCAATCTGGTGGGGGATATGGAGGAAACGGTGGTTATGGACCTCAAAACCGCGGCCCACTTCAAACACCTCCTAGCCAAGAAAGAGGACTCCTTGAGGAATACGGTATCAATATTACTGAGATTGCTCGTCGGGGAGATATTGACCCTGTTATCGGTCGAGATGAAGAGATTATCCGCGTTATCGAAATCCTCAACCGTCGAACCAAGAACAACCCTGTCCTTATCGGAGAACCAGGTGTTGGTAAAACAGCCGTTGTTGAAGGTCTAGCTCAGAAGATTGTCGATGGCGATGTTCCTCATAAACTTCAAGGCAAGCAGGTCATCCGTCTGGATGTGGTCAGTCTAGTCCAAGGAACAGGGATTCGAGGCCAATTTGAAGAACGTATGCAAAAACTCATGGAAGAAATTCGCAAACGAGAGGACATCATCCTCTTTATCGACGAAATCCATGAAATTGTTGGTGCAGGATCTGCTGGCGATGGCAATATGGATGCAGGAAATATCCTCAAACCAGCCCTTGCCCGTGGTGAATTGCAACTGGTTGGTGCCACTACTCTCAATGAATACCGCATCATTGAAAAAGATGCTGCTCTAGAGCGCCGTATGCAGCCTGTCAAGGTAGATGAACCAACTGTCGAAGAAACCATTATCATCCTTAAAGGAGTTCAAAAGAAATACGAAGACTACCATCACGTCAAGTATACTGATGCTGCTATCGAAGCTGCTGCAAATCTTTCCAACCGCTACATCCAAGACCGCTTCTTGCCAGACAAGGCTATTGACCTGTTGGACGAAGCTGGTTCTAAGATGAATCTGACACTGAACTTTGTTGATCCTAAAGTGATTGATCAGCGCTTGATTGAGGCTGAAAATCTCAAGGCTCAAGCTACACGAGAGGAAGATTTTGAAAAGGCTGCTTATTTCCGCGATCAGATTGCCAAGTACAAGGAAATGCAGAAAAACAAGGTGACCGATCAGGATACTCCAATCATCAGCGAGAAAACAATCGAACATATCATTGAGCAGAAAACCAATATCCCTGTTGGAGAACTCAAAGAAAAAGAACAGTCTCAGCTTATCCATCTAGCAGACGACCTCAAGGCCCATGTTATAGGTCAAGATGAAGCTGTCGATAAGATTGCCAAAGCCATCCGTCGTAATCGTGTTGGACTTGGAACTCCTAACCGGCCAATCGGAAGCTTCCTCTTTGTCGGACCAACTGGTGTCGGTAAGACAGAACTCTCTAAACAACTAGCCATTGAGCTCTTTGGCTCTGCTGACAGCATGATTCGCTTTGATATGAGTGAATACATGGAAAAACACAGTGTGGCTAAATTAGTCGGTGCCCCTCCAGGTTATGTTGGCTATGATGAAGCTGGTCAGTTAACGGAAAAAGTTCGTCGCAATCCTTACTCACTCATCCTTCTCGATGAGGTCGAGAAAGCCCACCCAGATGTCATGCACATGTTCCTTCAAGTCTTGGACGATGGTCGTTTGACTGATGGGCAAGGACGCACAGTTAGCTTTAAGGATGCTATCATTATCATGACCTCAAATGCGGGTACTGGTAAGGCCGAAGCCAGCGTTGGTTTTGGAGCTGCTCGTGAAGGACGTACCAACTCTGTTCTCGGTGAACTCGGTAACTTCTTTAGTCCAGAGTTTATGAACCGTTTTGACGGCATCATCGAATTTAAACCTCTCAGCAAGGACAATCTTCTCCAAATCGTCGAACTCATGCTAGCGGATGTCAACAAACGCCTCTCTAGCAACAATATCCACCTCGATGTGACAGACAAGGTCAAGGAAAAGTTGGTTGACTTAGGTTATGATCCAAAAATGGGGGCACGGCCACTCCGTCGCACCATTCAAGACCATATCGAAGATGCCATAACAGACTTCTACCTTGAAAATCCAAGTGAGAAAGCCCTCAAGGCAGTCATGACAAGCAATGGCAAGATTCAAATCAAATCTGCCAAAAAACCTGAGAAAACAGAAGAGATTGCTTCTGAAATAGAAGAATAAATCTATCTAACAAGTGCAGAAAGTCTATCATTTTCTGCACCTTTTTTACTAAAATAAATGTAAAACCTTGACAGCTTGCCCCTCGTCCATTATGATAATAATAAAGATACTAGAGAATGAGGAAAATGCAATGGCAAACCCAACTTTTGGTGAAAAAAAAGAGAATGTGACCTACCAGCCCCGCTATGGTGTGTACGCAGTTATTCCGGATGCGGAGAAAAAACAAATTGTCCTAGTTCAAGCCCCCAATGGTGCTTGGTTCTTGCCAGGTGGAGAAATTGAAGCTGGCGAAGATCATCAAGAAGCACTGAAGAGAGAACTAATCGAAGAACTTGGCTTTACAGCTGAGATTGGAACCTATTATGGGCAAGCTGATGAGTATTTCTACTCTCGCCACCGTGATACCTACTACTACAATCCAGCTTATCTCTATGAAGCTACTTCTTTCCAAAAAGTACAAAAACCATTGGAAGATTTTAATCATATTGCTTGGTTCCCTATTGACGAGGCTATTGAAAACCTCAAACGTGGTAGCCATAAATGTGGAATTGAAGCTTGGAAAATCCAGCATGGAATTGGCTAAAATACACGATTTTATCCAAAAAGTGCTATAATAGAGTTAGAAAATCGGAGGAACTGTTATGAAGCTTATCAATACGACAAACTCACACTCGCAACTTGTTAAAAGCCAATTAGAAAGCACAGACGCAACTCTTGTCGAGGTCTATTCTGCTGGAAACACAGATGTAGTTTTCACACAAGCCCCGCTTCACTATGAAATCCTCATTTCCAACAAACACCGTGCTATTCGTGAACCTGAAATCGAAACCATCCAAGACTTCTTCTTGAAACGTAAAATCGACAAAGGAAGCATTGATGAAGCCAATATCAAGACGCTTTATTCAGATAAATTGATTGAGATTTCAATCCCTATAAAATAAGAAGACCAGCCAAAAGCTGGTTTTCTTTTGCAAAAAAGATTGGTAGTGCACAACTACCAATCTTTTAATTTTATTTCACTGCTTCTTTTAAAGCATCTACCTTGTCTAATCGTTCCCATGGAAGGTCAATATCTGTACGTCCCATGTGTCCATAAGCCGCTGTTTGACGGTAAATTGGGCGTTTGAGATCCAGCATTTGAATAATTCCTGCAGGGCGAAGGTCAAAGATTTGACGCGCTGCTTTTTCAAGCTTGCTTTCAGCTACTGTTCCTGTACCAAAAGTATCGATACGAACAGAAACAGGTTGCGCCACCCCGATAGCATAGGCCAATTGCACTTCTGCCTTCTTAGCAAGGCCTGCTGCAACGATGTTCTTGGCAATGTAGCGAGCTGCATAAGAGGCTGAACGGTCCACCTTAGTCGCATCCTTACCAGAGAAGGCACCACCACCATGGCGAGAGTAGCCACCATAGGTATCCACGATAATCTTACGACCAGTCAAACCTGAGTCTCCTTGAGGTCCACCGATTACAAAACGACCAGTTGGATTGATGAAGAATTTGGTTTGCTCATCCAAGTAAGATGCTGGAATAACTTCCTTGATAACCTTGCTAATCACATCATTGTGAATTTGTTCATTGCTAACTTCTGGGTCGTGCTGAGTTGAAATCACGACTGTATCCACACGTACTGGACGATCATTTTCATCATACTCAACCGTAACTTGTGATTTAGCATCTGGACGAAGATAGCTGATTTCACCAGACTTACGAAGTTCTGCCAAACGACGAACCAACTTGTGGCTAAGTGAGATTGGTAAAGGCATGAGTTCTTCTGTCTCATCCACTGCAAATCCAAACATAAGACCTTGGTCACCAGCACCAATCAAGTCCAGTGGATCTTGATCTGCATTTCCACGGACTTCCAAGGCTTCGTTAACACCTTGAGCGATATCCGGTGACTGCTCAACAAGTGACGGATGAACTCCCACCGTCTCCGCAGAAAAACCATACTCTGTATTGGTATAACCAATCTCTGCAATGGTATCACGAACCACACGGTTGATATCCACATAAGCATTTGTAGAAATTTCACCAAAAACATGGACCGAACCTGTGTATACAGCTGTCTCGGCAGCAACGTGCGCATCTGGATCCTTTGCTAAAATAGCATCCAAAATCGCATCTGAAATTTGGTCTGCAATCTTATCCGGATGCCCCTCAGATACAGATTCAGACGTGAATAATTTACGTTCTGACATAAAAATGTCCCCCCTTAAAAAATATTGTTATAGAGTTACAAAGTACTGATAGGAAAACTACTAGTAATGAATACCTACCACCTTATCGGGACTATATAACCTTATCATTATACCACTTTTTACTTTTTTTTGCAGTATTTTCTCTAAATAAAAACTCAGTAGAATCACCTGATTCTACTGAGTTTTTAAAATGTTTGGCGTTTTGCTTTACGCTCTGCACGCCCACGAGCACGATTTTCAGCACGCTTGGTTTTGCGACGTTTTTCATCCACTGCCCATTGAATCTTCTTCTTATAGCCTGGTTTGACTTTTTTCTTTTTCTTTTTGACCAAGCCAATCATTTCAATATCAAGCTTATCCTGCTTCTTTTCACGGTTGGCACGTCGATCACGATCATAGGTATCTTGAAACTCTCCGTCTTTGACCATCTTAGGAGTAAACTTGATCCCTAATTTCTCCAACTCACGGATATCCGAGTCATCACTAGGCTGGTAAAGGGTAATCGCTGTACCAGGCAGTCCGTTACGCCCAGTTCGTCCAACACGGTGAACAAAGAAAGACAAGTCTTGCGGAATGGCATCATTGATAACATGGCTGACACCTTCAATGTCAATTCCACGCGCTGCCAAGTCCGTTGCGACAATGTACTCAAAATCCAGATTTTTTACCTGATTCATGATCCGCTTGCGTTCACGAGGAGCAATATCTCCATGAATCTTAGCTACCTTCAATCCTTGAGCAGTCAAGTAGGCATGTAACTCATCAGCACGCGTTTTTGTGTTAACAAAAATCATTGCCAAATAAGGCTGCATCAGCTGAGTCAGTTGGTAAATCTGAGCATTCTTATCACGGCCCTTGGTCGAAATCAACCAGTTATCAATGGTATCTGAGATGACTGTTTTCGTCTTGATTTTTTCCATTACCGGATTTGACAAGTATTTTTTCAAGAACGGTTGCAATTTTTGTGGAATAGTTGCTGAAAAAACCATGAATTGTAAGTCTTTTGGAAGGCTTCCTGCAATCTTATCAACGGTTTCCAAGAATCCCATATCCAAGGTCATATCGGCTTCATCAATTACAAAGGTCTTGGCCTTGTGAATGGCTAAATCACCAGATTTAACCAAGTCATAGATGCGACCTGGCGTTCCGATAACAATATGTGGTTGGTTGCTGGCAAGTTTTTCAATCTGACGCGCCTTATCCGTACCACCCACATAATTAACCACACGAACTTCGACATCTGAGTGAGCTGCAATCTGACGAGCTGCTTGGTAGATTTGAGTGGCCAACTCACGACTTGGTGCAGTAATGACTGCTTGCACACTATCGCTAGTTTCATCTAATTGCTGGAAAATGGGTAATAAGAAAGTATGAGTCTTTCCTGAACCTGTTTTTGACTCGCCCACCAAGTCACGACCTGCCAGTACAATAGGAATTAATTTTTCTTGTACCTCTGTTGGAGTTGTAAATTTTAACTCCTCCAAGGCTTCTACTATATAACTTTTAAATTGAAATTTCTTAAATGACATACTATCCTCGATTCTATCCTTTCAATTATACCATATTTTATCCTATTGCAGTAGTCCCATTTGAGTCTCAGTCCTGTAGTAAAGATTCGAATAGATTAAAAGGTTGGAACTCTCTGGTTCCAACCTCTTTCATTATTTCCAGGTCAATACAGCATTCAAACCATAATGATCACTGACTTGTGGACTATTTTGTCCATCAAAAACTACTTGCAAACTCTCTACTTCTAACTCTTTGGTCGTAAAGACGTAGTCGATTCGTAATGGCTCGGTATTGCCTTTCCAGCCATCAATTTCTGGTGGAACGGTATAGCTACCACTTCTTTCTTTCGCAACTTCAAACGCGTCTTGTAATCCTAATGGGCTAGCTAAAATCGCTTGATAGCCTTCCTGACCAGCTGGATTATTAAAATCACCCGCTAAAATTAGAGGTTTCTTCAACTCTTTTAGTACAGCCTCAAATCGTGCCCATTCTTCTTGGAAACCTTTATCCCACCAAGAGAGATGAACGCTTGCAAGAGCAAGTTCCTTACCTTCAACCTCTGTCTCAGCCAAGGCAACGCGACGAGTATGGTAGTCCGTTGGATCATCTACATCTGATACTAAAATCTCACGCGCCTTAATAGGTGTTTTGGATAAGATAGCTACACCTTCATGATAGCGGTCATAGCCGATATGATTGTAGGCCCAAGTCCAGTAGTAGTTTTTCCCTTTCTCAGCCAATTTTTCGACTAGGAGTCGGACATAGTGATCCTGATGAATGGGTTCTGCTGATGGTAAAGCTTGATAGTGATTGTTAACCTCTCCCTCAGGCGAAGTCATTTCTTGATTGATTTCTTGGAAACAAATCAAATCATAGTCCTTATCAAGAATGTCTTGGAGTAAGATTTGGAATTTTTCCTCTGCTTCCTTCTCCATCCAACTGTGGGTATTGAGTGTTAGAAATTTCATGCTTTTCTCCTAAAACAAGAGGTTGGAAAACAGCTTCCAACCCCAAGTATATTACAATTCTACTTTAGCAACTGCTGTTTTAGCTGCAAGAGAACCTGTTTGTTCTAATTTAACTGATTTAAGGACATCACCATTTGTGAAGACAACCACTGTTGATGTTTTGCGTCCTGCTTCTCGAATAGCATCTAAGTCAGCTGTGACAAGAAGATCACCAGCAACCACTTTTTGTCCTTCAGAGACATGAACAGTAAATGGTTTTCCTTCAAGACTTACTGTATCCAAACCAATATGAACAAGCACTTCAAGACCTGAGTCAGTGACAAGACCAAGAGCGTGTTTTGTTGGGAAGATACTTGATACAGTACCAGTAACTGGAGATACAATGTTACCATTTGCTGGCTCTACTGCAAATCCATCACCCATCATTTTTTGAGCAAAAACTGGATCTTCCACTTGTTCTAAAGCAACAACTTGACCGTCAGCTACTGAGTAAACTTCCTCAGTTACACCTTTGAAATGGACAGTATTTTGTTGAGTTTCTGTCATTTGACTTGGAAGAGTTTCAGGAATTACTTCACCTGAGTCAAGGATATCTTGGATATCAGATTTCAATACGTCAGCTTTTGGTCCGTAGATAGCTTGGACACCTTGTCCTTTCATGACAAGCCCCATAGCTCCTTCTGCTTTCCATTGTTCCTCAGTACCAACGCGATCTGCGTCTTTAACAGTTACACGAAGACGAGTCATACATGCATCCACATCTACGATATTTGCACGACCACCAAGAAGGTTAATGATGTTTACGGCTTGAGAAGCTGCTGCAACTTTTGGAGTTCCAGGAGCTGCTTCTTCTGATGCTCCTTCAGCTGTTTCGTAGTTTCCGTTACGTCCTGGAGTTGCGTAGTTGAATTTCTTGATCATGAAGTTGGCAATGAAGTACATGATAACCGCAAAGAGAACAGTTACCCAGATAAAGTTAACGATATCCATACCAATACCAGCATTAATTGCCAATGGTGTACGAGTCAAGAATTCAATTGAACCGAATGAGTGGACACGAAGGTGAACAATATCTGCCATAGCAAAGGCAGCACCTTGAACTACTGAATAAACAAGGTAAAGAGGTGTTGCGATGAACATGAACATATACTCGATAGGTTCAGTAACCCCTGTCAAGAATGTTGCAAGGGCTGTCGCAATCATCATACCCTTGTATTGGTGTTTCTTGTCAGCATCAACATTGCGGTAGATAGCAACGATGACACCCATCAAGATACCAAATGAACCAATCATTTGTCCAACTTTGAAACGAGCTGGAGTGACTGTTGTAAGAAGGTGTTGGTATTGGTCAGCATTTGAACCTTTAAGGTTAACAAGGTCCGTTACCCAAGCAAGCCAAAGCGGATCTTGACCAAATACTTGTGTTCCTTTTGCTGCACCAGTTAACACTTCGTATGTTCCACCAAGAGCTGTATAGTTCATTGGGATTGTCAACATGTGGTGAAGACCGAATGGCAAGAGCAAACGTTCCAAAGTACCATACAAGAATGGTGCAAGGACTGGAGCAGTTTCTTGTGAGTTGGCAATCCAAATACCAAAGTTGTTGATACCTGTTTGAACTACTGGCCAAAAGGCAGCAAGTAGAATTGCAGCAATAGTTGAACGAAGAATAACGACGAATGGTACGAAACGTTTACCATTGAAGAATGAAAGGGCATCAGGAAGTTTACGGAAGTTGTAGTATTTGTTATAAGCTGTTGCCCCAACAAAACCAGAGATAATCCCTACGAAAACCCCCATGTTAAGTGCTGGTGCCTCAAGAACGCTGATAAAGTAGTCAGCAACCTTGATTGAACCACCAAAGAAAGTAGTAACCATTGCTTCAGGGTTTTTCAACATATCACCTGTAACACCGAAGATAGTACCTGTGATACGGTTAATCAAGATAAAGGCAAGTCCGGCTGCAAATGCACCACCTGCACGTTCTTTTGCCCAGCTTCCCCCAATAGCAAGGGCAAACAAGATATGAAGGTTACCGATAACCCCCCAACCAATTTGCTCAAGGATTCCACCTGTAATCACTAGAGGAGCAAGGTTTGGGTCGATCATCACGATTGATTTACCGATTGAGATCATCAATCCCGCCGCTGGCATAACGGCGATAACCACCATTAAAGCCTTACCGAATTTTTGCCAAAATTCGAAAGACAAGACATTTTTGAATGTAGCTTTCATCATTCAAATCTCCTTTATTTTATTTAGGCAAACGTTTTACGAAAACGTTTGCATTTGGTTATGTATTAATTATACCACTTTTATTTTTTTTGTAAAGGCTTTTATAAAAAAAATGTCTATTTTTTTTAATTTTTAAAAAAGAAAAAGAAAAGTTTACGAAAACTTCTCTTTTAAATATGTATTATTTTTCTGATTTGTACTGCAATTTGCATTTAAATCCAACTAGATCTTCAAGAATCGACGCATCGAAATCCCTGAACCAATTGAACCAATGAAAATTCCGATTATAAATAATAGGACTGTCATCAGAGGGATAAACACATCTGGTGTAATCATTGACAAGTTTTGACCTACCAAGGATTTATTGACCGATTGATAGACCATATTATAAATAAAGAATACAAGGACTGAAGGAATTGCTGCACCGAGCAAGCCAATAAAAGCACCTTCTAGCAAGAATGGACCACGGATATAGCCATTTTTCGCTCCTACAAGACGCATGATCTGAATCTCACGACTACGTGAAATAATGGTGATACGAATGGTATTGGAAATGAGGAAGACTGCGATAAAAATCAAGAGCCCTGCAATAACCAATCCCCAAACACGGATAAAGGAAGCCAATTCAAAAAGTCGTTGAGTGTTGGCTCCACCATCTTGAACCTCTGATACCCCCTCAATTTTCTTAGCTTCTTCAGCTACCGTTTTAACATCACTCGGAGAATTTGTATCAACGACATAAGCATCATAGAGAGGGTTTGCATCCCCTTCAAAGACCTTCCAATCGTCACCCATTGTTTCCGTTAGTTTTTCGTACTGTTCTTCTTTACTTGAGAAGGTAACACTTTTAACAGCAGGCATAGCTTTCAAAGCATCATAGACCTTGTGGTAGTCATTATTGGTAACTGTCTGACCTTCTTTTTCAATCGTTTCACTGTTATCAGCTACATCCTTACGAATGTAAACCATGACCCGAACGTTGTTTTCAATGTCGGTAGCCAGTTTTGCTGTATTAAAAATTACAGATGCAAACAGGGCAACGAGTGTTAAGGTAATCATAACCGAACTCACTGCTGCTACTGTCATCCAGCCATTTCGTTTTAAACTTTTTAATGATTCAAATAAATGGCGAAAAAATCTACTAATCATCGTATCCATATTCTCCTTTAGCTTCGTCACGAACGACACGGCCATTTTCAATGGCAATGACACGGTGGCGCAAGGTATTTACAATCTGGCTATTGTGGGTTGCCATCAAGACAGTAGTACCTTGGAGATTGATGCGTTCCAACAGATTCATAATTTCCCATGAATTATCTGGGTCCAAGTTTCCTGTTGGCTCATCGGCAATCAATACTTTAGGATTGTTGACAATCGCACGAGCAATCGCAATCCGTTGTTGCTCTCCACCTGAGAGTTCATTAGGGAAAGAGCGAACCTTATGTTTCAAACCAACCAGGTCCAATACTTCCATAACACGTTTTTTGATGTTGCGACGGCTCTCACCGATTACTTCCATTGCATAGGCAATATTCTCATAAACAGTCTTCTTAGGCAAAAGTTTGTAATCCTGAAAGACTACCCCGACACTACGACGTAGAAGTGGGACATCTTTCTTCTTAATTTTAACTAAATTAAAGCCTGCAACTGTTAGGCTTCCTTTTTCAATCTTTACTTCTCGGTATAAAGCTCGAATAAAGGTTGACTTACCTGCCCCAGAAGGTCCTACGATATAGGCAAACTCTCCTGGTTCAATGGTAACAGATACTCCACGCAGGGCAGTCGTTCCATTGTCATACTTTTTGACAACATCTCTCATTTCAATGATTGACATATGAGTTCCTTTCTATCTTAGCTGATTCGCCACTTGAGGTAGGCATCGATAAAACCATCAAGGTCTCCATCCATCACCTTATCTACCTGAGCAACTTCAAAGCTTGTACGGTGATCTTTTACCATAGTATAAGGCGTGAAAACATAAGAACGGATTTGGCTTCCCCATGTGATTTCTTTTTTCTCACCTTTAAGGGAATCAACTTCCGCAGCTTTCTTTTCTTGCTCCATTTGATAGAGCTTAGCCTGCAACATCTTCATGGCACGATCTCTATTTCCATACTGGGTACGATCGACCGTTGATTGGACGACAGTTCCCGTAGGAATGTGTGTCAAACGCACACCCGTTGAAACCTTATTGACATTTTGTCCTCCAGCGCCACCTGAACGGAAGGTATCCATTTTGATATCATCTTCACGAATCTCCACTTCGATGGTATCATCCAACTCAGGCATAACCTCTACGGATGTAAATGAAGTATGGCGACGTTTGGCAGAGTCAAATGGCGAAATACGGACCAAACGGTGAACACCCATTTCTGATTTAAGTAGGCCGTATGCATTGGGTCCTTCAAAAGACAAGGTCACAGACTTGATACCTGCTTCATCGCCAGCTTGGTAATCCAAAACTTCTACTTTAAAGCCTTTGGCATTTCCATAACGAGTATACATACGAAGCAACATATCGCCCCAATCCTGTGCCTCAGTACCACCAGATCCTGGATGGATTTCCAAGATTGCATTATTATGGTCATAAGGTTCTGACAAGAGAAGGGTCATCTCGTAGCTGGTCATCATCTTATCCAGTTCTGTCAACTGTTCGACCAGTTCATCATGGACTGACTCGTCTTCTGCTAAAAAGTCCAATAAAATTTCAACTTCATCCTGCAACTCTTCCATTTTACGGAAGGTGTTGTAGGTGTTTTTTAATTCATTTAATTCTTGCGACGTTTTTTGGGCCGCGATATTATCGTTCCAAAAATCAGGTTCTGTCATCTTGTTTTCCAAGATGGCAATCTCTTCCTCCAAGCCTTCGAGGTCAAAGAGACCCCCTAAAAGAAGCTAATTTTTCACGATTTGCGTCAATTTTTTGACGAATTTCTGAAATGTCCATAGATACTCCTTTTCATATCGTTTTATTATACCATAATCTCTCATTTCTTTCCATATTTTGCTCTTCACCGCTTTTGATGGCAGAAGAAAAGAGGCTCTAAAGCCTCTGGTTTAAAGGACTTTGGCAGAGGTATGAGTGATCTCCTCCACTTGAATTCCTTCTTTTTCAAACTTATCCTTTAATGAAGTCAAATCGATTTTTCCATCAATTTGAACTTCGATGACGACCTTGCCATCCTTACGTGGAATGTTGACAGTATGAGAAATATTTAAATCCTCTTCTACAATTAGAGCTACAATTTTCCCCAGTACTCCGACTTCATTTTCTGTAATGAAACGAACACGAATCCCCTCTTCTCCGTATCCGGCGATTTCCAAGAAAGCCTGAAAAACATCGCGATCTGTAATGACGCCGTAGACCTGATGATTGTCTACGACTGGTAATATCCCAATTTTATTTTTCAGCATCAGGTAGGTCGCATCTTCTAGACTAGCATAGCCAGAAACCGTCACGACATCTCGAATCATTACATCTTTTACTTTGGTTTTATTCAGAAGATAATTCATCTCATAGATAGAGAGACTGGTTGCTTTAGATGGGCTGGCTTCCGCGATGGTTCCTTCTGTTACCAATCCGACTAATTGATCGTTTTCGATAACAGGTAAACGGTGCAAACCTTGCTCGCGCATCAAATCTGCTGCGTGTGCTACAGTCGTATCTGGACTGATATAAACTACCTTACGGGTCATGAAATCTTTAACTGCCATGAGACTTCTCCTTCTATATTGCTACTTTTATTATACACTTTCTTAGAAAATCTATCAAACGCTTTCATCTCTTTTTCAAGATTTTGAATAATCTGAGAAGTTTGCATAAAATGCCATTGTAAGTTAAAAGGGAACCGAAGTCCCATCTCTTCTTAAATCGTAACAGTGTCTCGATCTTTTATCATATAACGTTTCAGTGGGCTAAGACTAGCTAGCCAGTATAGTAGACCACCAAATAGCGCAGTAAATCCGCTACCAGTTGTGATTAAAAAGATTGGACTTTGAATTTGTGCAGTTACAGGGTTGTAGACAAAAAGTACCGCTACCAATAAGGAGATAAATACGCAAGACAAGCCAACTAAGTTAAATCCTTTAGTAAATTCGTATGCGTCATGCCCTTCAAGGAAATAGGCTGAACGCAAGTCGAGTT
This sequence comes from Streptococcus oralis, assembly GCF_023110055.1. Lineage (GTDB taxonomy): Bacteria > Bacillota > Bacilli > Lactobacillales > Streptococcaceae > Streptococcus > Streptococcus oralis_BY. The sequence goes on from NZ_JALDVG010000001.1 coordinate 900,187, forward strand.
TTCGTTTTCTTAAGATAAAATAGTCGACAACAATCATACCAATAATTGGCCCCTGAATATAGGCAGCTAGGGAGATGAAGGATCCGAAATACTCTTCTACTCCTCCCCAGATAGTGAGTAGACTCACGTAAACCATGGCAATCCAAACCATTAGTTTATAGCTTACTTTGGGCATCCCACTTTTGACAATCATACAGTTCACATATGATCCTGTCCCCTGGGTTCCAATATTGGCAAAGGCTACTAGTAGTAGACTTAAGAGAGCAAAGGCTGGGGTGCTTAGAGTTGATAGCATGGTTGTTGGATCACTTTCATACACACCTGTTTTGACAAACATGGCTAGAGCCATGACTCCACCTGTAGCAACGAAGAATGGAGCCACAACTCCGTATGATAAAGCTGTAGCCCAATAACCACTGCGTTCTGATTTTGCTAAACGCGGTAAAACCAATGCCTGTGTAGACCAAGAAAAAGCAAAGGCAACATTTCCTTCTCCAGAGAGCATGAAGCGTTCTAATGGCGTCAAATCTCCTTGAGTGGCTGGTTGGATATTCATAATATCCGTTATAGGAACGGCGACAAAGCAGATTCCAACGATAATCAGACCGACAATCAATAAGGCGATAACCAAAAAGCGATTGGTCCATTTAATCACTTCTGGACCTCCAAGAGCAATGAGAGTCCCAAGAAGAACACAGAGGGTACCAAGAATAGGCGCCCATACTCCCTTGTCCAAACCAAGACCAAAATTATTTACCAAATGAATCATGGAACTGGCAAAAAGATTGGCCGCAACAGCATACCATCCAAAGTTAGCCAAGCTAATAATGGTTGATAACAGGGCTACACCTCTTTTTCCTAGAACAGCTCTCAACCAAATCCACAAATCAATTCCATACTTAACCGCAAACAAAATAGGGAGACATTCAATAAAAACCCAGATAATGTTAAAGCTAAAAATATTTATCAACATTTGATTAAAGGTCAAATATTGAGCTACATAAGCCCCTTGGGTATAACACCAAGTAGCAATGGCAAAACCACTTGTCGATAGAAAGAGATCCCAGAAAGAATACTGACGATCCTTATTGGTCATGGGAACAATTCCGGTTATGGTTTCTTGTTGGATATAGTCATTCATTTTAGACATGTTATTGAATTCCTCCCGTCATTGCTAAGATAATCAAAACAAGGTTGATTAGGACTATGGAGATGATTAAAATGAAATCACTTTTTAGGAAGGGTTGAACAAACTCGTAGTTTGGTGACTCCATTTCTTCCAATCTTCTCTTTGTTTCAGTTGCTACTAAATCTTCAATTTCAGATGTCGTTTTCATCTCAGTTCTCCTCCAAATACAAAACAAGGGCCAGTTGTCCATATTGTTTGGTATAGCGATACCAGATGTAGAGGAACTCACCGACTGGTTTTCCGACACTCTCCTGGAACAAAGCCCACAAGAACCAATAATATGAGGTCACTGCTACATAAGCCAAATAGTGACGTTTGGTTTTCTTATCTGGAACTCCTTGTAGATACAATTCCAGTACTTTTTCAGCATCTGCTACAGTATAATTGGAACACGCGATAAAGGTGCCCAAATCTCCTGCTGGCTCTCCCATTCCAGAATATTCCCAATCAATCAAGCTAATTTCGCCTGCTTCATTTAACAAAAAATTAGGACTATAGGAATCTCCATGACAAAGGACAACCTGTTTCGGATCATTCTGTAAATAATTTTTGAGAATTGAAACAGTTTCATCCAATTCCTCGAGGCCATCAAATTCAAATCGATTTCTAGCCTTCAATTTTTCTTTAAAATCATCAATTCCCTCAAATTGGTCAAAGGAATGTCCTGTTTTTTCTCCAGATTGATGTAACTGTCTCAAGAGGTCCATTGCTTGTGCCACATCATCCCAATTATCATAATCCAGTTGCTTAGCATTGGGAATAAATTCTGAAATCTTCCATCCCTCATCCTTGTTCATGGCTACGAAGGTACGGTCAATCTTTAATTTTGCAGCAATTTCCATTGAAGCTGCTTCACTAGCTCGGTCGATATAATTTTCCGTTCCTCTACCCGGATGACGGTAAACATATCTTTTTCCTAGACAATCAAATGAAAATGATGTGTTGGTTAACCCATCTTTTAGAGGTTTGATATTGACAATATCTGAAGCCACACACTTTAATGTCTTACAGATATTATCGATAATAGCTGAGTCTGCATTTACCAAATAACGTTCATCAAATTGACGGAGTTCATCTAGTGAATCAAATTCTTTAACAATATCCGCTGAATAGTGACGAGCTTCTAAAAGGAGTTCCTTGACATGGCGACTATAGTAATCTTCCCAAAGTTGTTCCCGATAAGGTTCGTGCTTAAACTCGGTTTCTAAAATTTCCTTGAATTTCTCGCTAAATGCACGGTCGAAATAAACGTGCCCCACCATAGCCCAAGTATTTTCTCCACCAATCTGGATATCAATGATGGTGTGATTCGAATCCTCTATAGCACAATATTCGTCCGTTTGACCTTCTGCAAATATCGTCGAGTAGTAACCTCTATAAATATATTGCTCAAACGGATTTTCCACAAAATAATTATCCGATGAACAAATATAAGTGTTGGAAAGTTGATTTTTAACCAACATAAGAGACGAACAGTTATTGTATTTGTAGTAATCATTATTTACTACAATTTTTACACCAAACTTCTCAGCAAGATAGAACATTTTTTCTTGTAGGTAGCCTACAATAACAGTTATATCTTCTATTCCTGCTTCTTGCAGCTGTCTGATTTCCCTCTCTATCAAGCGTTCCTCCTTGACTTGAAGCAATCCTTTTGGAATCTCATAAGACAAAGGAGCAAAACGACTACTCATGCCAGCAGCCATTATAATGGCATTTTCTACTCGATAGGGTTCTAAAACTTTCTGACCTAGTTCAGTTAAGTGAAGTTCCTCATCAAGCCACTTCTCTTCTTTCAGTTTTTTCAATAATGTGTTGATCGTTCCTAAAGATAGGTCTAACTCTTCAGCTAACTGTCTCTGAGTAAATGTCTTTTCTTTATGTATCAACATAAAACGCAAAAGTTTAAATTGTTTTTCTGTTAGCATTTCTCAGTCCTCCTGTTCAATTTTTTCTTACTCATATTATAATATGAACAAAAATGACTGTCAATTCAAATAGGGAAACAATGAGTAAAAATTAAGACCTTCTTCCCTTTCCTCAAAAAACATATAAATAAAAGAGCTCCTTATTCTGGAGCCCTGAAATATTTTATATTTTTGATAAGTAGTCATATAAGGTGTCGCTTGATTGCAATCCTTATCTACCGACTAAAACAATCCACTGGATCTGATGATTGCTACGCAATCTCCATCCATAACCTAAACTAGTCTCCCAGACTAGAGGAGAATTGCTTGCGCAATTCTTATCCGCCGACTAAAAAGGTCCCCCGGACCTTTTTAGCCACCTAGATATGCTTTTCTGACTTCATCTGATGCTGCGAGTTCTTTTCCTGTTCCTGATAGGACAATCTTTCCTGTTTCAAGTACATAACCACGGTCAGAGATAGCGAGGGCCTTGTTAGCGTTCTGTTCAATTAGGAGAACCGTTGTTCCTTGCTTCTGAATATCTTGAATGATATCGAAAATTTCTTGGATAAAGATCGGGGCAAGTCCCATTGACGGCTCATCCAAGAGAAGGAGCTTAGGTGTAGACATGAGAGCGCGTCCCATAGCCAGCATCTGCTGTTCACCACCTGAAAGAGTTGCCGCATCTTGGTTTTTACGCTCTTCAAGACGTGGGAAGCGTGAGAAAACTTTTTTCAAGTTAGCTTGATTTTCTTCACGATTTTTCTTTAAAAAGGCTCCCATTTCTAAGTTTTCCATAACAGTCAAACCTGGGAAAACATGGCGTCCCTCAGGGACTTGTGAAAGGCCACCTGCCACGATTTTTTGCGCAGGCAACTTTTGAATTTCTTTTCCCAAAAACTCAATTTTACCAGCACTTGGACGAACCAAACCTGAAAGGGTACGAAGAATGGTTGTTTTACCAGCACCATTGGCACCGATAAGAGAAACAACTTCACCTTCATTAACCTCGAAACTTACATCACGAACTGCTTGGATCATACCGTAATGCACAGAGAGGTTTTCAACTTTTAACATAGACATTAGGCTTCACCTCCTAGATAAGCTTCGATAACGCGTTTGTTGTTCTTGATCTCATCCGGAGTCCCATGAGCAATCAACCGACCATATTCAAGAACATAGATACGCTCAGTGACTTCCATAACCAAATTCATGTCATGTTCGATAAGCATGATGGTAATTTTAAATTCATCTTTGATACGACGGATCAATTCTGTCAATTCAGCTGTCTCTTGTGGATTCATCCCAGCTGCAGGTTCATCCAAAAAGAGAATCTTGGGTTCGGTTGCCAGAGCACGAACGATTTCTAATCGACGTTGTTGACCATAGGCCAGATTCTTGGCAAGAGTATCTGCGTCGCCATCCAAATCAAAAATCTTCAGTAAGTCCAAAGCTTTGCTTTTTAATTCTTCCTCATTCTTATAAAAAGCTGGTAGGCGTAGGAAGCTCGCAAGGACATGTTGTTTATGATGATTGCTAAATGCAATCAAAACATTTTCCAAAACTGTCAAGTCCTTGAACAAACGAATATTTTGGAAAGTACGACTGAGTCCAAGTGAAGCAATCTTGTAGGGAGTTTTCCCATTTAGGAGGTGACCATCTAGTGTCACAGTACCTTCGCTTGGTTCATAAACACCAGTCAAGAGATTGAAAAGGGTTGTTTTACCAGCCCCGTTTGGTCCGATCAAACCAACCAATTCTCCCTCGTTCAATTCAAGAGTGACATCTCCAACAGCTGTTAGACCGCCAAAATGTTTGGTTAACTGTTTAACTTCAAGTAGTGCCATTAGTTTTGTCCCTCCTTCTTCGATTTTTTAAAGAAACGTGATAGACTCAATTCCCATGTCCCAAGAAGTCCACCTGGTCTGAAAATCATGACCAATACAAGAGCCAAGGCGTAGATGATCATACGTACGCTAGCTACATCTTGAAGGAGCATATTTAAAATTCCTAAAACAATCGCTGAAACGATGGTACCAGTAATCGATCCAAGTCCACCAAATACAACGATAATCAACACATTGATGGAATTAATAAAGGTGTAATCTTTTGGCACAACAGATCCGATAAAACCAGCCTGAAGTGAACCAGCAATACTTGCTGTAATGGCTCCAAAGACAAAAGCGATAATCTTGATCTTTGTAGTGTTTACTCCAACGGATTCAGCAGCAATCTCATCCTCACGAACAGATAGAGTAGAGCGTCCAATTGGACTACGTAAGAAGTTGAGAGTTACAATAGTTGTGATCACCACAAATAGATAAACCATTTGCCAGTTGGTAAAGTTTGGAATACCCAAGATACCAGCGGCACCGTTGGTCAAACTTCCACCATTAATGATAAAGATACGAATGATTTCTGAAACACCTAGTGTCGCAACAGCCAGGTAGTCACCCTTTAAACGGAGTGTTGGAATCCCAACGAGCAAAGCGACTGCACCAGAAATCAAGGCGCCCAAGGCCATTGCTCCAAAGAAGGCACCATAGGTTGGTGATTTTGAACCAATAATCGCTGCTGCATAAGCCCCAATCGCCATAAAACCTGCATGACCAAGTGAGAATTGTCCTGAAAAACCAACGATTAAGTTCAAGCCTACTGCAAGGATGATATTAATCCCAATTTGTTCTAAAATTTGGACATGGAATAGATTGAGAACACCAGCAGAAACCAGTACACTAATCAATCCATAACCCGCTAACAGAAGGAATAACCAGAGAATATTTACTTTAAGATTTGTCTTCATTGTTTACACCTTCTCTTTCACATTCTTACCAAGGATACCCGCAGGTCGAACAATCAGAATCAAAAGCAAAATTCCATACACGATAGCATCACGGAAATCAGACATACCGAAGGCAGTAGCAAATGTTTCCAACAAGCCAATCACAAATCCTCCTAGAGCTGCACCAGGGATAATCCCGATACCACCGAGTACGGCCGCAACGAATGATTTTAGACCTGGAGTCACACCCATCAAAGGTTCAAGAGAGTTGTAGTAAAGGGCAATGAGGACACCTGCTGCACCAGCAAGAGCTGAACCCAAAGCAAAGGTAAAACTGATTGTACGGTTTACATTAATTCCCATCAATTGAGCTGCGTCACTATCAACTGATACCGCACGCATGGCTTTCCCCATTTTTGTTTTTTGGACGATCAATTGCAATAAAACCATCAAGAATATAGAAACTGCTAAAATCATCAATTGAACATTTGTCAAGCTAATTGGTCCCAAGTCAAAGCGGACTGTTTCAATTGCTTGAGGAAAGGCACGAGTATTGGCACCTACTAGATAAACCATTCCGTATTCCAGTAGGAAAGAGACTCCGATGGCAGTAATCAATACAGCAATACGTGTAGAGTGTCGCAAAGGACGGTAGGCAAGAAACTCAATCACAACACCAAGTAGTGCAGTTCCAGCCATTGAAATAATTAAAGCTAAAAAGAAATCCATATGGAAAGAATTAATCAAAAAGTAACCAATAAAGGCACCCATCATGTAAATATCGCCATGGGCGAAGTTGATGAGTTTGATAATTCCATAAACCATGGTATAACCTAGAGCTAAAAGTGCATAAACACTACCCAGAATTAGACCATTCACAAGTTGTTGGAGCATAGCATTCACTCTTTTCTATCGTTATTTTTTAGAAAATTTCATTATTTTCACAAGTTCATAAACACCGAAACAGGGAGTGAGTCAAAGGCTCATTCCCCATTTCAATTACTATTCTAATGTTATGGTTTTACAACTTCTGCTTCTTCAACTTTACCATTGTTCATGGTCATCATGTAAGCAGTTTTCACTGTATTGTGGTCAGCATCAAAGCTTGTTTGACCAGTTACACCATCAAAATCTTTGGTTTTAGCAAGGTTGTCCTTGATTTCACCTGAGTTTTTAGCACCTTTTGCAGCATTTGCTACTAGGTAAACTGAGTCATAGGCCAAAGCTGAGAATGTTGAAGGCTCTTCATTGTATTTAGCACGGTATGCTTCAAGGAAAGCTTTAGCTTTTGCAGAAACATCAACAGTAGTTGAGAATCCAGAGATGAAGTAAATGTTTGATGCTCTTTCAGCAGTTGCTTGTTGAACAAATTCTTCACCGTTAAATCCATCACCACCAACGATTGGTTTATCAATTCCCATACCACGAGCTTGGTTTACAATTTTACCAGCTTCTGTGTAGTAACCTGGAACTACGATAGCGTCAAACTCTTTGTCTTTCATTTTAGTAAGGGCTGCTTGGAAGTCAGTATCACCTGCTACAAACGTTTCATCTGCTACAATCTCACCCTTGTAGGCTTCGCGGAATGATTTAGCAATACCTTTTGCATAGTCACTAGCGTTGTCAGTATAAAGAACAACCTTCTTAGCATTCAATTTGTTTGTTACATAGTTAGAAATAATCTTCCCTTGGAAGCTATCTTGGAATGTTCCGATAAATAGGTAATCTTGACCTTTGGTCAAACCATCTTGTGTAGCACTTGGTGAAATCAATGGCACTCCAGCTTTAGTAGCGTTAGCTACAGCTGCAGCAGTTGCACCAGATGTCGCAGGTCCTACAATAGCTGCTACTTTTGATTGGGTAACAAGGTTTGTTGTAACAGAAGCTGCTTCAGCAGTTTCTGACTTGTTGTCTTTGTCTACAACTTCGATTTGTTTTCCATCAATTCCACCTGCAGCGTTGATTTCGTCTACAGCAAGTTGGGCACCTTTTTGTTCAGCTGTACCGTAAGCTGCCACAGCACCTGTCTCTTCAAAGTTAAAACCGATTTTAATTGTTTTTTCGTCTACTGGATTTCCAGTTGTGTTTGACGCTCCTGACTTGACCTCTCCACAGGCAGCAAGAAGAGCCACACTAGCAAGAGCCACAAAAGATAGGGCAAATTTTTTCTTCATTTTTAATCTCCTTATAGTTGTTTCAAAAATTGTATGTTAAGAATATACCGAATTATCAGAAAATTGTCAATGTATTTGTTCAACTTTTTTAAATGATAACGTTTTCTTCAGTCCGATAGAGATTCCCAACGAAGGGAGTTTCTAGCTCTTGAATATGGCAACGTCTAATTTTCTTGATATATCTTTCCTTACCTAATCTCTCAACTAAGTCATCTAGCTCCTCAGTTGGAACATAGAGCTGCAAGTAACGATGTTTTTTGGAATGGTAACAGATATCACCGTATTCCTGAAGTTTTTTTGCATCTCGATTATAGTAGAGATAGATGATTAATCCTGATCGATTTGTTTTTTCAAACATGAGGAATCCTCTTTCTAAGAAATCTTCTCCTATTATATCAAAAAAAGCAAACTCCGTCGAGTTTGCTTTCTAGGTTGCTTAGCTTAAAGAATTGTTGGCCATGATTTCATCAATAAAGCCATATTCAAGTGTTTCTTGGGCACTCATCCAGTAATCACGTTCCGCATCTGCATGAATTTGCTCGACTGATTTACCAGAGTTATCTGCAAGGATTTGCTCCAATGTCTTACGAGTTTTGAGCAAGTGCTCTGCAGCGATTGCCATATCGGTTTGTTGGGTACCACCACCTGTTCCACCCATTGGTTGGTGAATCATGTACTCTGCATTTGGAAGCATGAAACGTTTGCCTTTTGCGCCACTTGATGCAATGACAGTCCCCATGGATGCAGCCATCCCCATAACGATTGTTTGGACATCAGCCTTGATAAAGTTCATAGTATCAACGATTGCCAAACCAGCTGAAACAGATCCTCCAGGTGTATTGACATAAAGGTAAATATCTTTTGTGCTGTCTTGGGCATCCAAGAAGAGCAACTGGGCGATAACGGAGTTGGCCATGTTGTCTTCAACTGGACCTGTTAGCATGATGATGCGGTCTTTCAGAAGACGAGAGTAAATGTCATAGGAACGTTCTCCACGGCTTGTTTGTTCAATAACTACAGGAATCATTCATTTCTCCTTTTATGTTGAATTTTCTTAGTCTTACGACTCAATACAGAATTATTATATCTTTTTGGTCAAAAAAGGTCAAATTTTTGCTCTATTCTCTAAACAGAAACAAAAACTCAACCTCCTTTCAAGTCAAAAACGAACTTCTAATTTCAGTATTTACTTGCTATCTTATTTGGTACCGAACAAGCGGTCTCCAGCATCTCCGAGACCAGGGACAATATAGCCATGTTCGTTCAAACGTTCATCCAAGGCTGCTGTAAAGATTTCTACATCTGAGTGAGCTTCTTGAAGAGCTTTCACTCCTTCTGGAGCAGCTACAAGGCAGACAAACTTGATGTTTGATGCCCCACGTTTTTTAAGAGAGTCAACAGCCAAGATAGCTGAACCACCTGTTGCCAACATTGGGTCCACTACAAAGATTTGACGTTGGTCTATGTCCTCAGGCAATTTCACCAAGTATTCAACTGGTTGAAGGGTTTCTTCATCACGGTACATACCAATGTGCCCAACTTTTGCTGCTGGAACCAAGCTCAATAGTCCATCGACCATTCCGATACCTGCACGCAAAATTGGGACAATCGCCAATTTTTTACCAGCCAATTGTTTTTGAACTGTTTTTGTGATTGGTGTTTCGATTTCCACATCTTCAAGTGGAAGATCACGAAGTACTTCATATCCCATCAACATCGCAATCTCATCTACTAGCTCACGAAAAGCTTTTGTAGAAGTGTCTGTACGACGCAAGATTGACAACTTGTGTTGAATAAGTGGATGATTAATGACTTCAATTTTTCCCATTTTCTGAATTCCTTCTTTCAATTTATTCTTCTCATTATATCAAAAAATGGTTTAAAAATCTCTCTAAACCATTCATTTTTTATAAATTCTAAATTAAATTGGCTTCCTGGATAGCTCTTTGAACAGTCTCAAGTGGTAAATGGGTCAGCTCGGTCCCTTTTTCTTGATAGAGGTATTTGGCATAGTCGTCCATTCGGTACTGGTTGATATAAACCACGCGCTTGCAACCAACTTGTAGCAGTTGTTTGGTGCAGTTCAGACATGGAAAATGGGTCACATAGGCTGTAAATCCTCTAGGAACCCCTCGTTCAGCCCCTTGTAAAATGGCATTAACCTCAGCGTGAAGGGTTCGAACACAGTGACCCTCAATGACCAGACATTCGTGGTCGATACAGTGTTCCGTTCCTGATACGGAACCATTGTAGCCTGTTGAAATGACCTTATTATCCTTGACTAGGACTGCTCCCACCTTGGCGCGTTTACAAGTAGAACGATTGGCAATCAGTAAGGCCTGGGCTGCAAAATACTCATCCCAAGCCAGTCTTTTTTCTGTCATAAGTCTTCTCCTTTTCCTCTATTTTTTGAAAAATGGCAAGCGTAAATCTGCAATCTTTTCAGCTGGAACCTTCATGCCATCCTTGATCCATTTGAGTAGGACTGATACGATGGCAGAACTCCAAAAGGAATGAAGGTAGCTGCTGACGCCTTTTGATTTTCCGTGGTATTTTTCCAAAAATTCCTGCATAGCTTGGACGAAAATCTTTTCCAAATGATAGTCCAGAGCAAGTTGGATAACCTTGGCTTCTTTCTTAGCTGCGCGGAAAAGGTGTACCCAGACTAGATAAAGATCGGTTTTGACATCGTAGTGGCTCAACTGTTCCATAATGTTATGGACACTGCGTTTAAAGACGCTTTCCAAAATCTCTTCTTTGGAGTCATAGTTACGATAGAAGGCGGCACGAGAGACGCCCGCACGTTTGACCAGCTCCGAAATGCTAATCTTGGCCAAGTCTTTTTTCTCTAGAAGTTGCAAAAGAGCCGTCTCAATTGCTTCTCTAGTTAAAAAATTGGATTCTTGATTTGATTTTCTGAGATTTTCAAGAGATTTTTCAGATATTTTACGTTCAGACATAACAATTTCTTTCTACTTGTGACAACAGAGAGGTGGTACTTTTGTTTCAAGGGCTTTCATGATATAATTGTAAAAAAAGACAGAACCTTTGTCAATGTATAAGTGACAAAGATGGAGAATTTCTATGACTTGGAAGATTGTAGCTGACTCTGGTTGTGATTATCGTCAACTGGCAACTCCTGCTATTGATACGGAATTTGTTAGTGTTCCTTTAACCATTCAAGTAGCTGATCAGGTCTTTATCGATGATGCCAATCTTGACATTGACCACATGATGGAAACCATGTATGCGACTTCTGAGGCTTCAAAATCAGCTTGTCCTAGCCCTGATGATTACTTGCGTGCATTTGAAGGTGCTAAGCATATCTTTGTCGTTACTATCACTGGTACTCTTTCAGGTAGCCATAATAGTGCACAGCTCGCTAAGAATATCTATCTGGAAGAACATCCTGACACTCAGATTCATGTGATCGATACATTGTCTGCAGGTGGTGAAGTTGACTTGATTGTCGAAAAAATCAATGACTTGATTGATCAAGGACTTTCTTTTGAAGAAATTGTTGAAGCTATTACAGCCTACCAAGAAAAAACGAAATTGCTCTTTGTTCTTGCTAAAGTTGATAACTTGGTCAAGAATGGCCGTTTGAGTAAGCTGATCGGTACAGTTGTTGGCCTTCTCAACATCCGTATGGTTGGGGAAGCAAGTGAAACTGGAACCTTAGAACTGCTACAAAAAGCGCGTGGACCAAAAAAATCCCTTCAAGCAGCCTATGAAGAACTCATCAAGGCTGGCTACGCTGGTGGCCGTATCGTCATGGCTCATTGCAGCAATGAAAAATTCTGTCAGCAATTGTCAGAACGCTTGCTGGAAACCTTCCCACAAGCGGATATCAAAATCATCCCTACGTCTGGTCTCTGCAGTTTCTATGCAGAAGATGGCGGTTTGTTGATGGGATATGAAATCAACTAAGATTATGAGCAACAAGAGATGTCAAGCATCTCTTGTTTTTTGTGGTACAATAGAGCTATGAAACATTTTGATACTATTGTCATTGGTGGAGGACCTGCAGGTATGATGGCTACCATTTCCAGTAGCTTTTATGGTCAGAAAACTCTACTCATCGAAAAAAATCGAAAACTTGGGAAAAAATTAGCTGGAACGGGCGGTGGTCGTTGTAATGTGACCAACAATGGAACTTTAGATGACCTATTAGCTGGAATTCCTGGTAACGGGCGCTTTTTATACAGTGTATTTTCTCAGTTTGATAACCATGATATCATTAACTTTTTTACGAAAAATGGAGTCAAACTTAAGGTCGAGGACCACGGACGCGTCTTTCCTGCTAGTGATAAGTCTCGGACCATTATCGAGGCCTTGGAAAAGAAAATCACTGAACTCGGTGGTCAAGTTGCTACTCAAACAGAGATTGTTTCTGTTAAAAAGGTGGATGACCAGTTTGTCCTTAAGTCCGCAGACCAAAACTTCACTTGTGATAAACTCATTGTCACAACTGGCGGAAAATCCTATCCGTCTACTGGTTCTACTGGTTTTGGTCACGAGATTGCCCGTCATTTCAAACATACCATTACCGAGCTTGAAGCTGCTGAGAGCCCATTGTTGACTGATTTTCCACACAAAGCGCTTCAAGGGATTTCACTAGACGATGTGACCTTAAGCTATGGCAAGCATGTCATCACCCACGATTTGCTCTTTACCCACTTTGGTCTATCCGGTCCTGCTGCCCTACGCATGTCTAGCTTTGTCAAGGGCGGAGAGGTTCTCTCGCTAGATGTTTTGCCTCAACTTTCTGAGAAGGACTTGGTTGCATTTCTAGAAGAAAATCGGGAAAAATCCTTGAAAAATGCTTTAAAAACTTTGCTTCCAGAACGCTTGGCAGAATTTTTGTCGCAAGGCTATCCTGAAAAAGTCAAACAACTGACTGAAAAGGAACGCGAACAACTACTCCAGTCCATCAAGGCCCTCAAAATCCCTGTGACTGGAAAAATGTCTCTTGCTAAGTCCTTTGTCACCAAGGGGGGCGTCAGTCTCAAGGAAATCAACCCTAAAACACTGGAAAGCAAACTGGTCCCTGGTCTCCACTTTGCTGGTGAGGTACTGGATATCAATGCCCACACGGGTGGCTTTAACATCACTTCTGCCCTCTGCACCGGCTGGGTGGCAGGCTCAAATCCAATAAATACCAAATAAGAAAGGAAGTCCTTTGGAACATATTATTTTACTAAGAGGTGTTACTCCTAATGGAAAGAATGCTATCCCGAAAATGTCTTATTTGGTAGATATTCTGACAGAAGCTGGTTTTCAACACGTTCGAACCTATATTCAAAGTGGGAATATCATTCTTGAAAGTGACTTAGATTTAGAAGAAATACGAGAACGCGTTCATACTCTGATAAAGGAAAAAATTGGGGCCGACTTAAAAATGGTTATCAAGAATAAGAACGATTTTGAAAAGATTGTTCATGAGAATCCATTTAGAGAAGACTATCTTTACGATCGTATACATGTGATTTTTTATCAGGGATTTATCCAAAGTCTGCCACTAGAAAAATTGAAAGCTGACTACGGTGAAGAAGAAATTTGTGTAGGTGATCACTGTCTCTACCTCTATCTCCCTAGAACTGCAAAACAAAAAAAGCTCAATACCAACTATCTTGAAAAATTGTTTGGCCTGGATCTGACCATGCGAAAGTTAAACGTCGTGGAAAAGTTACTAACAAAATAGGAGAACAAGATGAACAGAAGAGAAACAGTCGAATTTGTCAACATGTGTATGATTCGAAACGGAAACAAGGTTCTGGTTCAAAATCGAGTTAATCCCGACTGGCCTGGCATTACTTTTCCTGGTGGTCATGTTGAACGTGGCGAATCCTTTGTCGATGCTGTCATTCGTGAAGTGAAAGAAGAAACTGGTCTGACCATTTCCAAACCACAACTCTGTGGTATCAAAAACTGGTACGATGACAAGGATTATCGTTATGTCGTCCTTTTTTACAAAACAAAACACTTTTCAGGTGAACTCCAGTCTTCAGACGAAGGGAAGGTATGGTGGGAAGATTTTGACAATCTATCTCATCTAAAACTTGCTACTGATGATATGTCTGATATGCTTCGTGTTTTTTTAGAAGAGGATCTCAGTGAATTCTTTTACTACAAAGACGGTGACGACTGGCTTTATGATTTGAAGTAAAAAATAGGCTAGGAAATTCCTAGCCTATTTTTTTTGCATTTGTCTGAACGTAAGCAGCAATGACATCTGATGTGTACTGGGCTGTTCCAGGTCCAAATTTGTCAATATTTTCCTTGAACTCTGGGTTGTAGATGTAACCTTTACCGATATGACCAAATACCTCAATAGAGCAGTCAAATCCATAAGTACGAATAGCTTGCAAGAGTTTGGCTGCTTCTTCTTGGTTTTCGACCGCTGTTGCAGCTAGCCCATTTTTAAGGTTTTGTGCCAAGGCTTGAAAAACTTGGTTGAAGGCGGCTGTAGCCTCATCTTCTCTACCACTTTGGCGTTCAAGCGCTTGGCTCATGACTTCCTGTCCATACTTCTCTACCGCTTCTTGGTGGTATTTTTGATTGTCTTGATAGCTAAATCCAGTGAATTTTTCCTCAATCGTCATTTTTCTTTCTCCTTTTTGTTCTTGAATAGTTTTTTGCAAGGTGGAAATCAAGGTATCCAAGTGTTGCCTTTCTCGAGTCAAATAGTCCAACTGTCTGGTCAAATGGGGCAATAAATCTGTCCTTTCTTCCTTTAACAGCTCTGCTATTTTTTCTAAAGAAAAGCCTAGATATTTGTAGTACAGAATGACCTGAAGTCGTTCCAAATCCTCCTGACTATAGGTTCGATAGCCGTTTTCCGACTTTAAGGGAACCAAGAGCCCTATCTTATCGTAGTGATGCAGGGTCTTAACAGAGACACCTGAAAGCTGCGCAGCTTCTTTTATATGGTACATGATTTCCTCCTTATACTCAATGAAAATCAAAGAGCAAACTAGGAAGCTAGCCGCAGGTTGCTCAAAGTACAGCTTTGAGGTTGCAGATAAAGCTGACGTGGTTTGAAGAGATTTTCGAAGAGTATTACATTGATAGTATAACCCCTCCCCCTAGGTCAGAGTCAAGCGTTTTTGCGAAAAATTTTTAACTTTTTGAGAAAGGTGTGAAAACTTGAAAATGGTTTTCTTGACAGACCTTTGAAAACATGATAGGATAGTCAAGTCTATCAATCAAACAGAAGGTTCATAGAGAGCCATTGAGAGAGGGCTATTTGACAACTCAAGTAGCCTTTTCTTATTTTAAAAAACAAGATTGGAGTTTCAACTATGTCAGAAAAATCGCAATGGGGCTCGAAACTAGGCTTTATCCTAGCATCTGCTGGTTCAGCCATCGGACTTGGAGCCGTTTGGAAATTTCCCTACATGACTGCCGCTAATGGCGGGGGAGGCTTTTTACTGGTCTTTCTCATTTCCACCATTTTAATCGGTTTCCCGCTCCTGCTGGCTGAATTTGCCCTTGGCCGTAGTGCTGGCGTTTCCGCTATCAAAACCTTTGGAAAACTAGGCAAGAATAACAAGTACAACTTTATCGGTTGGATTGGTGCCTTTGCCCTCTTTATCCTCCTCTCCTTTTACAGTGTCATCGGAGGTTGGATTCTAGTCTATCTAGGAATTGAGTTTGGGAAATTGTTCCAGCTTGGCGGTACGGGTGATTATGCTCAGTTATTTACTTCAATCATTTCAAATCCAGCCATTGCCCTAGGAGCTCAAGCAGCCTTTATCTTGTTGAATATCTTTATTGTATCACGTGGGGTTCAAAAAGGGATTGAAAGAGCTTCGAAAGTCATGATGCCGCTACTCTTTATCATCTTTGTCGTCATCATCGGGCGCTCTCTCAGCTTGCCAAATGCCATGGAAGGCGTTCTCTACTTCCTCAAACCAGACTTCTCAAAATTGACCAGTGCTGGTCTCCTATATGCTCTGGGACAATCTTTCTTTGCCCTCTCACTAGGGGTGACAGCCATGCTGACCTATGCTTCCTACTTGGACAAGAAAACCAATCTGGTCCAGTCAGGTATTTCCATCGTAGCCATGAACATCTCGGTATCCATCATGGCAGGTCTAGCCATTTTCCCAGCCATGTCAGCCTTCAATATTCAGTCTGAAGGGGGACCAAGCCTGCTCTTCATCGTCTTGCCTCAACTCTTTGACAAGATGCCTTTTGGAACCATTTTCTACATCCTCTTCCTCTTGCTCTTCCTTTTTGCGACGGTCACTTCCTCTGTCGTGATGCTGGAAATCAATGTGGGCAATATCACCAACCAGGACAACAGTATGCGTGCTAAATGGAGTACCATTTTAGGAATCTTGACCTTTGTCTTTGGCATTCCTTCAGCCCTATCCTATGGAGTTATGGCGGATGTTCACATCTTTGGTAAGACTTTCTTTGATGCTATGGACTTCTTAGTTTCCAATCTCCTCATGCCATTTGGAGCTCTCTGCCTTTCACTTTTTACAGGCTATGTCTTTAAAAAGGCTCTTGCAATGGAGGAACTACACCTTGATGAAACAGCATGGAAACAGGGACTTTTCCAAGTCTGGCTTTTCCTTCTTCGTTTTATCATTCCTATCATCATCATCGTGGTCTTTATCGCCCAATTTATGTAAATACAAAAAAGGACTTGAGAATATCTCTCAAGTCTTTTCTTTTTATGGATGACTGACAATCAATTCCAAACCTTGCCCTTCCAGAGTCCAAGCTTCAACATCACTTGGTAGGATAAAGTGGCTCCCTTTTTGGATTGGATAGTTTTTCCCGTCAACAGTTAGTTGACCTTGACCAGCCAAGACACTCAACAAGCTGTAGTCAGCTGTCTTTTCAAAGTTAACTTTTCCAGTAATTTCCCATTTGTAAACTGCGAAGAAATCATTGGATACAAGGAGAGTGGAACGTAGATCATCTGCTTTGACAGTGACAGGTCGGCTATTGGCAGGTTCTCCAATGTTTAAAACATCGATGGATTTTTCAAGATGAAGTTCACGCAAGTTGCCCTTGTCATCCTTGCGGTCAAAGTCATAGACACGGTAGGTAGTGTCACTAGACTGCTGGGTTTCAAGAATCAAGATACCTGCACCGATAGCGTGCATGGTACCACTTGGCACATAGAAGAAATCTCCAGCCTTAACTGGCACTTTTGTCAGTAAGGCATCCCAGTTCTTGTCCTCAATTTGCTGGCGGAGTTCTTCTTTTGACTTGGCATTGTGACCATAGATAATCTCTGATCCCTCATCCGCTGCGATGATATACCAGCATTCTGTTTTTCCAAGTTCGCCTTCGTGTTCTAGTCCATAGGCATCGTCTGGGTGAACTTGGACGCTAAGCCAGTCGTTGGCATCGAGAATTTTAGTTAAGAGAGGA
Source organism: Streptococcus oralis (assembly GCF_023110055.1). GTDB lineage: Bacteria > Bacillota > Bacilli > Lactobacillales > Streptococcaceae > Streptococcus > Streptococcus oralis_BY. The sequence goes on from NZ_JALDVG010000001.1 coordinate 917,635, forward strand.
AATACTGGTTCTGGACGGTTGCCAAACAACTCACGGTGTTCCGCATACAAAGTAGCAAGGTCTGTTCCCTCGTAGCGTCCATTGGCTACCTTAGAAACTCCATTTGGGTGGGCTGAGATAGCCCAGTATTCCCCGATTTTTTCACTTGGAATGTCGTAACCAAACTCATCACGTAGCTTGGTCCCACCCCAGATTTTTTCTTGCATAACTGATTGTAAAAATAATGGTTCTGACATGTCGATCTCCTGTCTGATTTTTCTCCCCTCATTATAGCAAAAAAAGAGTTCGAATTGAACTCTTTTTTCTATTTTATAAAGTAGGGAGAAGATTTTGTAAAAATAGTAACGAAACAATCTCTTACTTGATGGAGGAACCCCTAAAGCAGCAATCAGAAAGCTCGCTGTCAACGGCTATTCTCCTCAACTCTCATTAGACTTTCTTTACTTGAGAATCTATTTTTATGTACAAAAAAGACTGAAACCAGTCTTCTTTTTAAATCAAAGCTGTAATAACCGTCACTAGGCCAAAAATAATACCTGGTGCATTAGCTGCTGCAAGGGGGATATCTCTTTCTTTTTTGAAAAGACCGTAGTAAACCCAGAGACTACAGTTGATGGCAGCAACCAAGGGCTGGATGAAATTTCCTTTTTGACCAGCCAGATTGTTCATGATTTGTGGGAAGTAAGACACATACATCATAACAGACATAAAGGTCGCTACCCAACCTAAAATTTTCATTTGTTTTTCAGACATTTTCAAAACCTCTTTCATTTTTACTGAATCTTATTTTAAAATATTCTTTCAAAACAATCAAGTCTTTAAAACTTTTGTTATAAAGATATAAACTATCACAATCTTGTTATAAGAAAGAGGGAACAGAAAAAAGACCGAATTGCTCCGTTCTGTTTACTCAATCAAATATTAGAAAATGAATACTCCTTTTCAATGAATCGATTGATTGATGGTAAATAAGCCGTTAGAAATTATTGACAGTATCGAAATTTTCTAGTAAAATGAATTTTGTTAATACCTAAATGGTGTGTAGTTTTCTATCAACATAGTCAGGAGAAAAGGAACTTATGCTAAAAAAATTTAATGAATTGTCACTGAAAGATAAGGCTTATCTAATTGGCGGTTTGAGCTTATTAGTCATTGTGATCTCATTTGGTCTACTCAATCGTCAAACAGTAACTGTCAGTCTTGTCTTTACACAACTATCTGCTCCCTTGATTTTGGTGATTTTTACTTGTCTAGTAATCGGGATCATTGCTGGTAGTGCTATTGGTATTAGCTATCACCATAACAAGACTCAAGATCTGAGAAGCCGCATTGCTGAAGCAGAAGCGACTATCAATATAAAAGACAGGGAGCTTGTCCAGTACGAGGAACAGGTGCAACAATTAAAACAGGAAGCCAAACAATAAGTGTAGAAATCATAACCACCCGTGAAAACGGGTGGTTTTTTGTCTCGCACCTAACGGAGCGAGACGGACTGAAAGTCGCATAAATACAAAAAAGATCGAATTGCTCCGATCTTTTTAAGTTTCACTCCAAGAATGTTTAGATAAAAAATTTGATAATAGAATTACCTACTTCATACGATAAAAATCAATCACTAGACCAGCAGGCCCTTTAACTAATAAGGACTCTGTTCCCCAATCGGTTACAGTTGGTCCGTTTAAAACCTGGATACCAAGTTCTTTCAACCGTTGGTAATTCTGGTCTACATCCTCAACCTCGATATGAAGAATGATTCCTGACTGAAAATCTTCCAAAGGAATCAAATGATTTTGGGACAACATCAGACAGTGACTGCCAATCGTAAACTGAGCAAAACTGTCATCAACATAATCGGGCTTTTTATCCAAAATACGCTCCAAGTCAGCACAGACTTGGGGAACATCTGAAACGATAATATCTAATTGATTTAAATTCATTTACTATCCTCCATAAAAAGACCGGATTGCTCCGATCTTTTTAAGTTCCACGAAGGAATTATTTAATTGCGCGTGATTGCAATCCTTCTTCTTCCAAGAAGAGGCGGAATGGTACGAGTTCTTCTGCTTCGTATTTTTCCTTGAAGTCTTTGATTGCTTCTTCTGAGTGAAGTTTTGGATCCAATTCAAGTACTTCTACTGGAAGTGGACGGTGTGGAGTGATGCGAGCATCGATCACAACAGTTTTACCTTCTTTGTTGAGTTTAACAGCTTCTGCAACAACTGCATCGATGTCTTCGATACGGTCAACTGTAAATCCTACAGCACCTTGAGCTTCAGCGATTTTCGCATAGTCAGCATTAGGGAAGTCACAACCAAACAAGTGTTTGTTTGTGTCTTCGTATTTGTCCTTGATGAAGGCATATTTACCATTTGAGAAGACAACGTTGATAACTGGAAGGTCGTATTGAACGTTTGTGATAACGTCTGGGTAGCACATGTTGAATGCACCGTCACCCATGATGTTCCATACTTGGCGATCTGGATTGTCTTTCTTAGCAGCGATACCACCAGGAAGGGCAATACCCATTGTCGCAAAGAGTGGAGATGTACGCCACATGTTCTTAGGTGTCATGTGAAGGTGACGAGTAGATGTTTGAGTAGTGTCACCTACGTCGATTGAGTAGATAGCGTCTTGATCAGCATGTTTGTTGATTGCATTGTAAACTTGATACAATTGCAATTCACCCTCAGTTTTACCTTCGATTTTGTTCATGTAATCACGCCAGTTTTGGTTGTTCTTAACGTTTGCACGCCACCATGGAGTAGATTCAACTGGGTTCACTTTGTCAAGGATAGCTTTAGCTGCTTGACCTGCATCACCAAGGATTGAAGCGTCTAGGGCATGACGTTTACCAAGTTTGTAAGGGTCGATATCCACTTGGATGAATTTTTCAGTATTCTTGAATGCTTGGTAAACTTCAGCAAATGGGAAGTTTGAACCAAGGAAAAGAACTGTGTCTGCTTCAAAGACCACTTCGTTGGCTGGCTTCCAACCAACACGGTAAGCAGAACCTGTCAAACCTTCATAGTTCCATTCAAAGGCTTCAAAGTTTTTACCAGTTGTGATGATTGGTGCTTTGATTTTACGTGACAATTCAGTAATCACTTCACCAGCTTTAACACCACCGTAACCAGCATAGATAACTGGACGTTCAGCATTGTTCAAGATTTCAACAGCTTTGTCGATTTCAACTTCGTTCAAGGCAGGAGCGATGAATGAACGTTCGTACGAACCTGAACCGTAGTATGAGTTTTCATCGATTTCTTGGAAACCGAAGTTTACTGGGATTTCAACAACAGCTGGACCTTTTTTAGAAACTGCAGCACGGCAAGCTTCGTCAATTACTTTTGGTAATTGCTCAGCGTATGCTACACGTTTGTTGTAGACAGCGATACCGTTGTACATTGGGTTTTGGTTCAATTCTTGGAAGGCATCCATGTTGAGTTCGTTAACAGGACGTGATCCAAGGATAGCAAGGAATGGAGTGTTATCCATAGCTGCATCGTAAACACCGTTAATCAAGTGAGTCGCACCTGGACCACCTGAACCAACTGCAACCCCGATTGAGCCGCCGAATTTAGCTTGCATAACCGCTGCAAGAGCACCTGTTTCTTCGTGGCGAACTTGCAAGAAGCGGATATCTTTGTCTTCAGCCAAAGCGTCCATCAATGAGCTGAGTGTTCCTGATGGGATACCGTAGATTGTGTCTACGCCCCATGTTTTCAATACGTTGAGCATTGCTGCAGATGCAGTAATTTTCCCTTGAGTCATAATGATAACTCTCCTTCAAATATTTTTAAAACTTGATAAATCCGTTTTCATATACTAATTGGAAACGTTTCAGCAAATTTTTACTCTACTACTTTACCACATTTGTTTTGGGTATCCTAAGAATGTGCTCAGAAGTTTTTATTCTCTATTACAGTACAGTTTGAAAACGTTTTATATAACTGTTTTATAATAAAAAGCGAGCAAGCTCGCTTTTAGTCTATTTTACTAAAGTTTAGTAAGAGTGAACTAGTCAGAACAGATACAGAACTAAAGGCCATGGCTAGACCAGCCAGTTCTGGGTTGAGCACCAAACCAATACCTGAAAAGACTCCTGCTGCAATCGGAATACCAATGAGGTTATAGATAGAAGCCCAGAAAAGATTGAGTAGAATACGATTAAAGGTCTTCTTACTCATATCAAAAGCACGTGCCAATCCTAGTAAATTGTTGGTTGTAAGGACAAGATCTGCTGATTCAATGGCAATATCTGTCCCAGAGCCCATGGCAATTCCGACATCCGCTACACTGAGGGCCGGCGCATCATTGATACCATCTCCAACAAAGGCCAATTTCCCATTCTTTTGAAGCTTGTGAATTTCATGTGCCTTTTCCTCTGGCAAGACATTTGCGATTACTTCTTCGATACCAATTTGTTCTGCAATCGCATGGGCTACTCCAGCATTATCTCCAGTAAGCATGACCGTTCTAAGACCACGTTTTTTCAATTTAGCAATAGCTTCTTTGGCATTTTCCTTAGGGACATCCTGCAAGGCAATTAAGCCTTTTAACTGACCATCCACGGATAGGAAGACAACTGTTTTTGCTTCTTTCTCAAGCAAATCAAATCGTTCTTGATAATCATGTGGAATAGCAAGGTCAGCTAAGAGCTTAGCATTCCCCAGCAAGACTTGCTTACCATTAATAATCCCAGTCACACCTTTTCCATGCAAGGCTTGGAAGTTTTCCACTGGGTGAAGGCTAATTCCTAGTTCAGATGCACGATTAACAATAGCTTGAGCTAGCGGGTGTTGAGATACATCTTCCAGTGAAGCAGCCAAACTTAGCACTTCTCCTTCATCTCCGATAACATCTGTCACTACTGGCTTCCCTTCAGTCAAGGTTCCTGTCTTATCAAAAACAACCGTTTGAACTTTTTGGATTTCCTGTAGAACTGTACCATTTTTGAGAAGAATCCCCATCTTGGCACTTCGTCCTGTTCCAACCATGAGTGCTGTTGGTGTCGCAAGTCCAAGAGCACAAGGGCAGGCAATAATCAAGACTGCAACACCATAGAGAAGCGACGTTACAAAACTTTCACCAAGAAAAACAAACCAGATCCAAAAAGTAAGGAGTCCTAAAATGACAACTGCTGGTACGAAAATTCCAGAAATCTTGTCTGTCAAATCTTGAATAGGAGCACGACTGGTTTGAGCTTTCTTCACAAAGTCTACAATCTGAGCCAACATGGTTTCAGAACCTACTTTTTCAGCTCTAAAGATGATCGTACCACTATTATTGATGGTTGAACCAATGACAGCATCTCCAACTGATTTATCGACTGGAATACTTTCCCCAGTTACCATTGATTCATCAATACTAGTTTCTCCTTCTATTACAGTCCCATCAACGGCAATTTTTTCACCTGGTCGAACGCGAATAAGATCCCCAACTTTGACTTGTTCTAGAGGTATTTGAACATAAACATCATCACGCAAAACCTCTGCTGTTTTTGCTTGTAGGTCTAATAATTTTTCGACTGCCTGCGAAGTATTTTTTCGCATTTTTTCCTCAAAAACTGCTCCCAAAAGAATGAAGAAGAGGATAAATGCAGCACTTTCAAAGTAAACGGGCAGACCAGTGAAGAGGGCAACTAAGCTATAGAAATAGGCCACTAGGGTTCCCAGAGCAACCAAGGTATCCATGTTGGAATTGTGCTTTTTAAAACTAGCCCAGGCGCTTCTGATATATGGAACTCCAGCTACCAGCATAATGGGTGTTGTGGCTAAAAAGGTTCCCCAACGCATGACTTGGTGACTAATTCCTCCTGTAGACATCCCAATCATGAGAATCACAAGAGGCACAGTAAAGATACTAGTAATCCAAAAACGCTGTAAAAGTGACAAAGATTTTCGCGTCTTCTCAACTACAGTATAGCTCCCCTTTTGCATCTTCATGCCACATGAAAATTCATGTTGGCCTAACTCTTGAGGTGTAAAACGAATTGTCTTCTCTTCATCCACACCGATTGGTTCTAGAATTCCTTCTTCTTCGAAGAGAATCTCTTTATAACAGTTTGAAGGTGTCACACGATGAAAGGTAATCTCAGCAGGAATCCCTTTTTGCAGTTGAATGTGGTCTGGATGGTAGCCTTTGTCTGCCGTGATACGGATTTTTTGAACACCATTTTTAAGACTTGCTTTTACAATTTCAGTCATATCATTCTCCTATTCTACAATCATCTTACCGTGCATCATATTCATGCCACAAGAGAAACCATACTCACCTGCTTCTTCAGGAGTGATTTCAACCACATATTGGTCTCCCATAGGCAGATCTGCATGCACTCCAAAGTCTGGAAAAATGATTTGATCCAAGCAAGGCGAAGGATCTTTTCGATCAAAAATAATGCGAGCAGGTTGCGATTTTTTGAGGATAATAGTTCCTGGAGTATATCCCCCCATGACTTCCACTCGAATTTCCTGATAGCCATTCTTTTGTTGAGCTCTCTTACCGTCTTCTTGAGGTTTTTTGAAAAACCAAAAGAGGATAAAAGCAATCATTCCTAAAACAACAATAGATACAAATAGATTTAACATAGCGTCTCCTTTACATACAATTACATTTGACTTCTGCCACAGCACTTGCTTTTTTCTTTGAAATGACTTCTTCCAAACCTTCTAAGTCAGCCAAAGTGAAATCACATTCCACAATCAAATCAGCCAACAAGTTCTTAATCCTACGAGAACAAACCTTGTCTTTGATATCTTGGACAAGCAAGTCTCGACTCTGGTCCAGAGTTAAAAGGGCTGAATAGACAAAGAACTTGCCTTCTTTTTTCCTTGTCAGGCACTCTTTCTCAACTAAACGAGCCAAAAGAGTTTGAATGGTCGACTTGGACCAGTCGAACCGCTCCGCCAGAACCCTGATCAAATCCGTACTGGTCTGCTCTCCTTGCATCCAAATAATCTTCATGACCTGCCATTCTGCATCTGAAATCTGCATCATCACACCTCCTAAATCTACATTTGTCGATTACAGTTATTAGTATACTCTCAAAATCTACATTTGTCAACTATAATTTTTATTATTTTTTCGAAAAATAGAATTCTAATCCTGTAACGAGAGATTTGCAGTCAAATTTCACTATATAAACTATAAAAATATGCTATACTGTAGAAAAAAGAAAACAACCACTAGGGGTGCGTAAAGCTGAGATTAACGACTGTTATATCCCTTTGACTCAATCTAGGTAATGCTAGCTGATGAAAGTGGAAATGATAATGAGGACTAGCTAGTCTTCTATTGCTTTCCTCAAACAGACTAGCTTGTTCTTGAGAATACAAACTTCAGTTGGTTGGGAGGTTTTAGATGACTTATTTACCCGTTGCTCTAACCATTGCAGGAACTGACCCTAGTGGCGGTGCTGGCATTATGGCTGATTTGAAGTCATTCCAAGCGAGAGATGTCTATGGAATGGCCGTTGTCACCAGCCTTGTCGCTCAAAATACCAGAGGTGTTCAGCTAATCGAGCACGTCTCCAACCAAATGCTGGAAGCTCAATTGGAGAGTGTCTTTTCGGATATCAAACCTCAGGCTGTAAAAACTGGTATGTTGGCAACTACTGAGATCATGGAGATCATCCAACCCTATCTTAAAAAACTGGACTGCCCCTACGTGCTGGACCCTGTTATGGTCGCAACAAGCGGTGATACCCTGATAGATACTAGTGCGAGAATCTTCCTAAAAACAAACCTGCTTCCCCTTGCGACCATTATCACGCCCAATCTTCCTGAGGCAGAAGAGATTGTTGGTTTTTCGATTCATGATCCAGAAGACATGCAGCGTGCTGGTCGCCTGATTATAAAAGAATTTGGTCCTCAGTCCGTTGTTATCAAAGGTGGCCATCTTGAAGGCGGTGCCAAGGATTTCCTCTTTACTAAGGAGGAGCAATTTGTCTGGGAAAGTCCTAGAATTCAAACCTGTCACACCCATGGTACTGGATGTACTTTTGCTGCAGTGATTACGGCTGAACTAGCCAAGGGGAAGACCCTTTATCAGGCAGTTGATAAGGCCAAGGCCTTTATCACAAAAGCCATCCAAGACGCCCCTCAACTCGGTCATGGTTCTGGTCCAGTCAACCATACAAGCTTTAAAGATTAAGAAAAAACTCTCTAGTTCCCACTATAAGGGAATTAGAGAGTTTTTGATTAGAAAATAATGTCATCCAACTTTGTTAAAAAAGCTTGCGTTTTTGCTTCAATATCTTCTGCCTGCATCAGATCACGTACTACAGCTACTCCAGCTATGCCTGTTTCAGCAAGCTGGTCAATATTCTCTGACGTCAAGCCTCCAATAGCAACTACTGGAATGGCGACCATTTGGCAAATGGTTTTCAAGGTTGAAATCAAGGTGATAGGTGCATTTTCTTTGGTAGTTGTCGGGAAAATAGCTCCTGTCCCCAAGTAATCTGCACCCGATGTTTCTGCTTCAAGAGCTCTTTTTACTGTTTTAGCAGTGACACCGAGGATTTTTTCAGGACCCAATACTTGGCGGGCAACCGAAACTGGTAGTTCATCGTCGCCAATATGCAAACCTGCAGCATCGACTGCAAGACAGATATCCAACCGATCATCGATAATCAAGGGCACCTGATAGGCGTCTGTTATTTCCTTGACTTGTTTTGCCAGCTGATAGTATTGGTTGGTGGTGAGATTTTTTTCTCGTAATTGAATGATGGTAACACCTGAACGGCAGGCCGTCTCAACTTTTTCAAGAAAGCTTTCCAAGGAATCTTGGTAGCGATTGGTTACTAGATACAGTCTAAATGCTTCTCTATTCATAAAAGTCTCCTTTGATGGCTTTTAGCCAGTTTTCATCTCTTTTTAGGAGAGAGAGTTGATTGAGAACTTGGTAACGAAAATCTTCTAATCCCATTCCTTGGACAAGAATTCTCTCGGCAGAGATATTGAGATAAGAAACTGCTAGGCACGAAGCTTCAAAGGCAGTCTTTCCTTGGCTGAGAAAAACGGCTGTCAAGGCTCCAACTAAGTCTCCTGTCCCTGTTATCCAGTCCAATTCTGCACAGCCATTTCCCAATACAGCAACCTGATTTTCTGAAACGATGAGGTCCTTGGGGCCAGTGACTAAGAAAGACATACCAGGATAAAGCTGACACCAGTCTTTCAAGACTTGAAGCAGATCCTCAGTTTCTTGATCTTTAGCACTAGCATCAACCCCAACTCCGTGATGTTTTAAGCCAACAAGACTTCGGATTTCCGACATATTTCCTTTAAGGACCGTGGGCTTGTATTCTAAAAGATCTGTGACTAAGGTCTTACGAATGGATGAAGCTACTACGCCAACCGCATCTACTACCATTGGGAGAGAAGCTTGGTTTGCATAAGTAGCTGCCATGCGGATTGCTTTCTCCTTCTCAGCTGACAAATGCCCCAAATTGATGAAGAGAGCTTGGCTTTGTTTGGTAAAATCAAGAACCTCACGGGGATCATCTGCCATGACAGGTTTGCATCCCAGAGCTAAAATCCCATTTGCCAGCATCTCACAAGAAATCTCATTGGTGATGCAGTGAATTAAGGAGCTGGAGGTTAGAGGAAAGGGATTTATAAATTCCTGCATCATTCTATCCTTTCTCCAAAGAAATAAGTTTGTACGTTTTTAAAAAATTCCTGCTTGATTAAAAATCGAAAGGCAATAAAGGAAATCGCTGTACCAATCAAGGTTGCTCCGAAAAATCTAGGAGTGTAGATAAACCAACTGAGCTTGGCAGCAGATCCTGTAAAGAGAACCATAACAGGATAGGAAACAATGGAACCGATTATGCCTGTTCCCAAAATCTCTCCTAGAGCAGAATAGTGAAATTTCCGACCATACTTATAAAAGAGACCTGCAAGGAGGGCTCCGAAAGTTGCTCCTGTAAGAGCTAAAGGTGGAATCCCTTGAGTTGTCATACGGATAAAGGCTGTGGCTGTAGCCATGATCAAGGCATAAACAGGTCCCATCAAGATCCCTGCTAGGATGTTGACTACACTGGACATTGGTGCCATTCCTTCAATTCGAAAGATGGGTGTAAGTACTACGTCAAGAGCAATCATCATGGATAAAATGGTTAATTTGTGAACTTGTAGTTGGTGGTTTCTCATTTTCTATTTCTTCTCTTTTTCTAAGGACTGCAAATCACTCGTCCAGGTTTGATGTTGGTAAGCCATCTCCCAAAACTTGGCTTCCATGTGGACACTTCGATGGAAAGCCTCTAGCATTTTTTGTTTGTCTGTCTCATTGCTTTCTCGATAGAGCTGATTGACCAGCGCTTCTTCCTCTTTAATCTGCTGTTCTAACTCATCTGTGATATAGGTTTCAATCCACTGTTGATAAAGAGGATTCGGGGATGGTTTGCGATTAAGTGCCTTGCCCAAATCATGGTATAACCAAGGACAAGGGAGCAAACTAGCAAAAGCAATGCCCAAGTTTGGCTCTTCAAATTGCCGATAAATGTGAGAAATGTAATGATAGCAGGTGGGAGCGATTGGATGTTGCTCCATTTCCTGATCGCTGATTCCTAATTCCTTGAAAAATTGTTGGCGGATAAATAATTCACCCTCCACTAGACTCTGGGCATTTTGTTTCAAGAGTCTTTTCATCTCCTCGTTTGAAGTCTTATCAGCCAAGAGGTGATAGGCTTCTGAAAAAGACTTCAGATAGTAGGCATCCTGAATCAGGTAATAGCGAAAGATGGAAGGTTCTAACGTTCCCTCTTGTAACTGTAAAACAAAGGGGTGATGAAAGGAAGCCTGCCAAGCTTCCTTGGATAATTCCATCGCAATATCTGTGAATTCCATAATAACTCCTTTATAGAAATAAACTGGTTTGAAGTAGTAAAAAGAAAAGTAGGTAGATCAATATTGTCCTTTGAGGAATATAAAAGGTCCGATAGCGATTCTCCAACTGTGCATGTTCGTCATATCCGTGCGCAGACAAAGCGATCAGATAAAGATGGCGCCATCTAAAGACCGTCATCAGAACCTTACTGTAAATCAGGGGAGACCAAACATGCAATTTTTGACCACGCAATAAGCAAGCTTCCTTGAGGGACTTGATTTCTTGTTGAATGAGGGGAAAGGCATTGAATACCACAATCAAGGCATAGGCCCAAGACCGTGATAGGCCCTTTTGAGCCAAGTACAAGAGAAGCTCTTTTAAGGAAATACTGGAAACAAAGACAAGGCCGATACAAACCGTCACAAAAGCCCTCGTTCCAAGCATGACTGCCTGCGAAGCATCCCCATGTAACTGTACTGCCCAATAGTTGGCGAAGGATGGCAAAATGGCGAGCACAATCATCCAAGCCAACATCTTAAATCGACGGTGGTAGAGCATGAAGAGAATGCAAAATGCGACTACTGAAAGATTAAGAGCAATCGAAGGAATGAAGGATGTTTCCAAGGATAAAATTAGCAAGAAAAGACTGAGTATCGGTGTCCGGGTTGCGACTTTGATCATACTACCTCACCTCCCCTAGAGTATCATTGTTCAGAGAGGGGAGAGGTTTGCTGATGATCACGTCTTGGAGATGACTGAGCCCCTCACTAGTCATCTCAATCCAATAATCAACCACAGAGATCAAGGGATCTAAACGATGGCTAATGATCAGAAAACTTCTTCCCTGATTTCTCTCCTCCACAATCCACTGACAAAAATAGTGGCAAGCTCTATCATCCAAACCTGCAAAAGGTTCATCTAGCAAGATCACAGAGGCCTTACTAGTCAAGATGGTCAATAGCTGAAGAATCTTTTGCTGGCCACCACTTAATTGATAGGGACTCTTATCAAGCGCCTGCTCCAGATTAAAGTATCGTAAAGCTTGGAAAATTCGCTGATTTCTTTCAGAATCAGGTCCATCTAATTGAAGCTCTTCTCGCAGACTGGCTCTGATAAACTGCTTCTCAGCTTCCTGAACAACACCCGTCAGATCACGGTACAAACTCTTTTTCTTTTTCAGGACTGTCCCCTTCCAAGTAATGAGCCCTTTATACTTTTGAAATTGAAGAATAGAGCGAAAGAGGGTTGATTTCCCGACACCATTGTCACCCAAGATACAGGAAATTCCTTGGTAGAATGTAAAATCCGCAATTGAAAAGAGGGGACGCTTATCCAGCTCACAAGTCGTTCTATCCATATGGAACAATTCCGGGCTAGAAGCAACATTCTTTGAAGAAACCTGTGTCATCTCAGAGGTAGGGATTTGAAATACTTCCCTTAGTTGTCCGTCTCTTAGCTCCACCATATGGTCGATATAGGCTTCATAATCAGATAAATCATGGTCGCACAGGATGACTGTCTTCCCATCAAGAGCCAACTCTTTTAGAATCTCCAATATCTCGATTCTGCTCTTGCGGTCAATAGAAGCAAAGGGTTCATCCAAGAGATAGACCCTAGGATTCATAGCAAAGAGAACAGCCAAAGCAGCCTTTTGCTTTTCCCCACCTGATAGGTGATGAATGGGACGGTGCAAGATTGGCTCGCAACGACATTGCCGAACCACCTCTGCTATTTTAGCATCAATCTCTTGAAGGGGATGACCAATATTCTCCAAGGTAAAAATCAGCTCCTCAAACAAGTTCTCCATGGTAAATTGATGATTAGGATTTTGAAAGAGAATGCCAACCGTCTGGACACGGTCGACGATAGAAAGCTGACTGACCTCTCTCCCATCTATCAGGACTTGACCGCTATAGGGAAGAGAACTGACTTGGGCAATCATTTGAAAGAGACTCGATTTTCCTGAACCACTGCTCCCAACTAACAAGGTGAAGGCTTGCGCATGAAAAGTAAAATCAAGCGGTTCCGAAAAGATTGGGGACTGAATCGCTCGTAGTTTCAGCCCCATCTATGCCTTGCCCCCAGCTGCAAACTGATGATAAAGTTTGACAATGGCACGAACCAAGATGGTACAGAAGAAAAAGACAGAAATAAAGCGCACCACAAGCAAGGAAAGGACAAAAGGAAGGGAGAAGGCGTAGTAACCTAACTTAATGTATTCATAGACAAAACTAACAAGCGTAATCCCAATACTATTAGCAGTTAGAGAGAGCCAACTTTCATAGCGATTCTTGGTTACGATAAAACCAAGTTCACTTCCCAAACCTTGAACCAAGCCAGACAAAAGGGCACCTAGACCGAATTGACTACCATAAAGGACTTCAGCAAGCGCAGCGAGCACTTCTCCAATCGTCGCACTTCCGACTCTTGGAACAAAGATGGCCGCAATGGGCGCAGCCATACACCAGAGACCAAAGAGGATTTCATTGGCAAAGGCCTGTAAACCAAGAGGGGCCAAGATTAGGGTGAGAATATCAAACAGATAGCCCGAACCCACAAAAACGCCACCAAAAAAGATAGACAAGAAAGCAAGTAAGATAACATCTTTTAACTGCCATTTTTTCAACATAAAAAACTCCTTTTTTAAAGAAAAGTGGGGCATTCAAGGAGAGCTACCAAAAGGCTTGCCGTCTATCCTCTTTTGATAAACAAAAAAACTCCAATTACAAACGAGAATTAGAGTTTACCTTACAAGATTAGACAGTTTCCTTCAACATACGAAAAAAACCTTTTCACATTTCCCTTCGCCAGTCTTAACTGTATCAGGTTCAATGGGTATCATCTCAGCCTAAAGCACCCCAAATGTCTTTATTATTTTATTATATAATTATTTTAACAGACGATTTATTCTAGTTCAAGGAATTGAACTGGAAATACAGCCTTGTACTCAAAAAGACAGCAGATCTTTCTTTTGCAAAAAATAAATGACTTATTTGATGGATTAGCTATTTGAACTGAATCTGGACATATCTTTTTAGAAAAAAGAAAATCCTACTCCCTCAGAATCCAAGGAAAAATTGATGCCTATTGTTCACTCATTTCCCGAACAGTTTTTTCTATATTTTTTGCATACGATATTGCTGAAATGATTGAAACGCCGTCAACATTGGTCTTCATAATATCTTTAATATGTTGCGTCTGTATCCCACCAATTGCAACTAAGGGAATTTGTGGCAATAGTTTTCTCATCAATTTAAGACCTTCATAACCTATAGCACCACCAGCATCATCTTTTGACTGGGTATCAAATACAGGACCAACACCAACATAATCTACATATTCAACTTTTGATTGTTGAAATTCTTCCTCGTTTTTTATAGAAAGACCAATTATTTTATCTGGCATCAATTTTCTAATTTCATCAACACCAAGATCATCCTGTCCTACATGTACACCATCAGCATCAATTTCCATTGCCAAATTAATATCATCATTAACAATAAACGGAACATTGTATTTTTTACAAAGATCCTGTAGTTTAATTGCTAATTCGACTTTTTCTTTACCTTCTAAGGCTCCCTCACCTTTTTCACGGAATTGAAATAAGGTTATACCACCTTTTAAGGCTTCCTCAACGACTCTATATATATCTTTTCCTTGGCAAGTAGTCGTTCCACAAATAAAATATAGTTTTAGTAATTCTTTATGAAACATCTTACTTCACTCTTTTGAATTCCTTTACATCTTCGTCTGTAATCTCGTATAAGGCATTTATAAATTCAACTTTAAATGTTCCAGGAAGATGCCCATTTGGACGTTTTTCTGCCATTTCTCCAGCGATATTGTAAACCAACATTGCTGTTTCTATTGATTTCAATTCTTGACCTTTTTCAAGTCCGATAAAGCTTGCTACTACAGCACCTAATAAGCATCCTGTCCCAATAACTTTTGGCATCATGGCACTACCATTATGAATCGTTACAACTTCTCCATTAACCGCAATGGCATCCACTTCACCTGTTACTACTATTGGAATATTGAACTTTTTATTTGCTGCTAGAGCAATTTCATCAATATTATCTACGCCTGCACTATCTACTCCTTTAGATGCCACATTTATTCCTACTAAAGAGGCAATCTCGCCAGCATTTCCCCTAATCGCTGCCAGTTTGTAATTATTGATTAGATCATCTGCTACTTTTTTTCTATATTCTCCTGCTCCACAGGCTACAGGATCTAAAACTGCAGGAACATTATATTTTTCAGCAATTTTTAGTGCCTCTTGGTACAGCTTCCAATTATTATCCGTTAAAGTCCCAATGTTAATCAATAATCCTCCAGCATATTTTAATAGATCTTCTAAGTCTGCTGGGTACTCGCTCATAGCTGGTGAGGCACCCAGTGCTACTAATCCATTTGCTGTAAAGTTTTTTACAACATCATTGGTGATACAGATTACTAATGGTGCTTTTTCTTTTAATAATTTTAAACTTGTCATATTGAAATCCTTCCTTTTCACTTTATACGATCTACTGATTTCGATTTATCTCTATCTTTCGTTAAGAAATTTTTCAGTTACATTGAATGATTTACCTCATCAAATTTGTCAGTATCCTGAACTTTCCCTAAGCATCATAACCAATATCAAAAAAGGCTAATTCTAAAGCGACTGCTTGGTTCCAGCGTTGCTTAAGTTCTGTCAAATCTTCTCGACCTTTTCCGACACGATTGAGTTCGTCAACCAGAAATTGAACCCACTCTGCAAAGAAAGGACCTCTGTGGAGATTGATCCATTCCAAATGAATATAGGCTTCAGGTAGAGCCAAATCTTTAGAACCCCAGTCTAAATAGAGACCTTCTGCAATGACCAGCATGACTAAAAGATGGGCATAGTCTGATGATGATACAGCAGAATACATAAGCTCCTGAAAGGCTTTTGTTACAGGATGCAAGGTCACTTCCAGATAGTCATTCTCAGATACTTTTAAATCTTTGAAAGCTTTTTGGAAATAACCGTCTTCATCTGCTTCAAGAAAGCCTAGTTGCTTGGCAAAACGAAGCTTGGATTCAAGCTGGTCTGCGTGGGCTACGCAAGCACCCAGCATGGATAAGAAGGCATCAAAGAAGTGATAATCTTGAATTAGGTAGTCTTTTAAGACCTTATTCTCAATTGTCCCCGCAAAAAGTTCCTTAACAAAACGATGATTGATTGCAGCCTGCCAATCCTTCTGACTGCTTTTTAATAATTCTCCAACAGTCAAACCTGGCTGAAATGCATAGTCTTGTCTTTCCATATTTACTTTTCCTCTCTTTACTCGTTCGTAATCAACAAAACATCAAGAAAATCCCAGTTTTACTTGACCTTTTTAAAGAAAATCAAGGGCGTTCAAGAAAAGCTACCTAAATGCTTTGTATCACCTTCATCCAGTTTATATAAACAAAAAAACTCCAATTACAATCAAGAATTAGAGTTTAGCTTACAAGATTAGATCGTTCATTTCGCCATACGAAAAAACGTTTCACATTTCCCTTCGCCAGTCTTAACTGTATCAGGTTCAATGGGTATCATCTCAGCCTAAAGCACCCCAAATGTCTTTATTATTTAATTACTGCACCAGTATAGCAAAAAATGAAAGCCCTAGCAAGATATTTGACTGAAAAATATATTTATATAGATTTCAATGGTGATTTATTCTTCCTATAGACGAAGAAAAACCTCCACATCAAGTGGAGGCAAGCTATTTTATCAATACAATTTTAAGTCACGAGGGTCAACTGGGAAGGATGGATTGTATGGGTTATGACGGAGTTTGAAGTGTTTGACATCTTCAATCGTCTGAGTTCCAGATAACTGCATGACTGTCTTCAATTCTGCATTCAAGTGTTCAAAGACTTGACGCACACCCACACTGCCACCAAGAGCCAAACCATAAATCACAGGGCGACCAATAGCTACCAAGTCTGCTCCTGAAGCCAAGGCTTTAAAGACGTGCTGACCACGACGAACACCAGAGTCAAAGACAATTGGCACACGTTTATCAACTGCTTCAGCCACTTCCTGAAGTGAGTCAAAGGATGCTGGTCCACCGTCGATTTGGCGACCACCGTGGTTGGTTACCCAGATACCAGAAGCTCCTGCAGCAAGCGAACGTTCAACGTCCTCACGACACTGTGGCCCTTTCACATACACAGGAAGTCCTGAGTATGCAGCGATAAATTCGACATCGCGTGGAGACAAGCGTTGTTTGGCTGACTTGTAAACAAAGTCCATTGATTTTCCAGCACCTTCTGGCAGGTATTCCTCAACAATCGGCATGCCAACTGGGAAGACAAAACCATTGCGCTTATCAACCTCACGATTGCCCCCTACAGTTGCATCTGCCGTCAAGACAATCGCTTTGTAGCCTTCAGCCTTCACACGGTCCATGATATGGCGGTTAATGCCGTCATCCTTACTAAAGTAAAATTGGAACCAATGAGGTGTCCCTTGAAGAGCTTCCGTAATTTCTGGAAGGTCAACGGTAGAGTAAGAGCTGGTTGTATAAAGAGAACCAAATTCATGCACACCACGCGCAGTAGCCACTTCCCCCTGTTCATTTGCCAATTTATGAGCCGCAACAGGCGCCATAATAATTGGTGAAGATAATTTTTCACCTGCAAATTCAATCTCTGTACTTGGATTTTCAACATCACAAAGCGTATGAGGAACGATGAGTTTGTGGTTAAAGGCACGGATGTTCTCGCGTAAAGTGAAAGTATCTTCTGCTCCACTAGCGATATAACCAAAGGCAGCTTTAGGAATGACTTGTTGCGCCATTGGCTCCAAATCATAAGTGTTAATAAAATCTACAGGTCCTTCTGCATTGCTTGTTTTATATGACATAAAGTGTCCTCCTTATTAAGTAAGCGTTTACTTTTTCTTACATAAACTATCTTACCTCTTTTTCAGAATCCTTTCAAAAATTTTGTCTGGAAATTTCAAACTGATTATCTGAATATGCCCCCAAAAAAGAGAGGACTCTCATTCTACCATTATCCTATATTCTTCTTTACCTTTAGGGAGCTTTGTTTTATTGCCCACATATAAAAAATCAGATAATCCTAGTGACTACCTGATTTTCTACTTTTAAGCGTTTTGCCAATTTTCTTGGTCTTCTTTAAAGCGTTTTAGGAGAGCGAGTCCTTCTGGTGTGATGTAACCTTCTTCTTGGGCTAGGTGAATGAGCTCGCTATAGTTAGATAGTGTCACCAATTTCACATCAGCATCCGCAAAATTCTTATCGGCTTTCGGCAATTGATAACTGAAAATCGCTACAACTCCAAGCACATCGGCTCCTTCGCGTTTAGCAGCTGCTACAGCTTCAAGAACAGACCCACCAGTTGAAATGAGGTCTTCAACAACAACCATCTTTTGCCCCTGAGCTACGCGACCTTCGATTTGATTACCAGCTCCGTGGTCTTTTGGTTTGC
The DNA here is from genome assembly GCF_023110055.1 of Streptococcus oralis. GTDB lineage: Bacteria > Bacillota > Bacilli > Lactobacillales > Streptococcaceae > Streptococcus > Streptococcus oralis_BY. The sequence goes on from NZ_JALDVG010000001.1 coordinate 935,932, forward strand.
TGCGGATGTAGGCAAAAGGCAAGTTCATCTTGTCAGCGATGATAGCTCCGTGTGGAATTCCTGCTGTCGCAGTTCCTGCAATCACTTCTACTTCTGGAAATTCTGCTTTAATTGCTTCCACAAAACCATTTTCAATCAAGCTACGAGTCTCTGGATAGGCAAGCGTCACACGATTGTCAGTATAAATCGGCGATTTGATACCAGATGCCCAAGTAAAAGGCTCCTCTGGTTTGAGATAAACGGCTTGGATTTTCAAGAGGTGGCTAGCGATATCTTTAGCAAGTGTCATAGTATTCTCCTTTTGTTTTTATAATCTATTTCTTTAATTTCTGTCTTGGTTCCATTCATCCTTGATAGCATGATAAGTTGTAACAGGATCTTCAGCTTGGGTAATAGGACGTCCCACTACGATATAGTCACTACCGATTTGATAGGCGTCCGCTGGCGTCATGACACGTTTTTGGTCTCCTACCGCAGCTCCCGCTGGACGAATTCCCGGTGTCAAACAGATAAAATCTTTGCTTGTTGCTTCTTTGATAAGCTTGACTTCCTGAGCTGAGCAAACGACACCATCCAAGCCCGCTTCAGCTGTCTTCTTGGCATAGTGAATGACCGATTCTTGAAGACTGGTTTGGATATTTTGAAAGTCTCTCATTTGTTCTTCAGAAGTTGAAGTCAATTGAGTGACAGCAATCAATTTTGCTTCTTTTCCAAGACCTTCACGCGCAGCCTTCATCATCTCTACACCACCAGCAGCATGAACATTGGTCATGTCTACACCAAGCTGAGATAAGACCTTCATAGCAGATTTGACTGTATTTGGAATGTCATGTAGCTTGAGGTCCAAAAAGACACTATGCCCCAGTGACTTCAAATAACGGACAACTTCAGGACCTTCCGCATAATAAAGCTCCATCCCTACTTTTAGATAAAGACTTTCTTCTGCTGGGAAAAGAGATAAAAATTCCTTGACTGCCTCAAAACTAGGAAGATCAAGAGCAATAACTGGACGATGTTCACGCATACCTTTCTCCTTTTACCTTTGTAAGCTAGAGAGCATGAAAAAAGGAACCTGCCAACAGCAAGGTTCCACGAAAAATGGGTAGAGTCCACCCTTTCACCGTCTAACCTTAGCTGCCTCTCTGGACTGCTTTAAAGGTTTTTTTCTATTCTATTATTTATAGTAGGACTTGTCAAGCAAAAACTTGAAACTGGACTTCTATACCATTCAAAAATCAAGAGAAAAAGTTAGTCTAACGACTCTGTGACTGCTGGCTCGTTTGACTTTGATTTCCCTGTTCTTCTTGTTTTTTCTTTTCTTCTTCCTGTTTTTTCTTCTCAGCTTCCTTAGCCTCTTGCTTGGCTTTTTCTTCTGCTTCTTCTATCAGCTTATCCGCTATGGTATAGCTGTATGCTCCAGCCTCCATATCGACTACACTCGGTTCAGACAATTGTGGCTTGATTTTGCTGTAATAAGGCAATTTCTTGCTCAATTCTGATAGGGGAACCAAAATCTCATCTGTATCCAGCATGGTAATTTTTAAAAGATCTGCTGTTGCCTTGCTCGGCGCTAATTCGATTTTCTGGATTTGACTCTTGATATCCTCACTGATGGTAGACAATCCTGTTATCAGCTTTTTCACCTGCTGCTCATCGTTAAAGGTAACTGTCAGATAAGTCTCAGGCAAGTTTAAGCGATCAACAGGAGTTGACTCTACTGTACCACTAGAAAGAATTGGATAATACTCTTCACCAGACACATAATAACCAACAATATCAAATTCCTTAACCTCAATCGTAAAGTTAGTCGGAAATTGATAGTTAATCTTCGCTGATTCTATCCAATGATTGGACTTGATTCGCTCAGCGTATGTTTCCTTATCCAACAATAGAGCTAAAGTATAGTCACTATCTTGAATCCCAGAAGCCTGTTTGATGTCATCCGCCTGGGTGTTACTATTCCCCTTAACCTCGATATTTTTGATGGTCGAAAGTGGAGTCAATAGATAGACTGAAAGAAGGAGGACCAGGACACTGGGTACCAAGATACTCACAGCTCGCCAAATATGAACAGGCGCAATTTTAGGTTTGGCTGGTTTCTCTGGTTTTTCTTTTTTCTTCTTCTCTTTTCCCTCTTTGACTTTCCGGTCATCCTTTTGAGATTTTTCTTCTTTTTCGGATAGTTCCTTGCTTGGACTTGAGGCTTCCTCATCTGACTCACTCGATGATTTCTTGGATTCCTCCAATAGTTTCGAGTTGGCTTCCTTACGAGCTTGTTTTTCCTTTTCCTTCTCTTCAGCAAGGGCAGCTTCTTCCTCAGCCTTCTTCTTCAGGTATTCCTGGTTTCGTTTCTGCCATTCAGACAATTCTTGCTTCTGGTTTGATTCTTTTTTCTTATCCTTTGACATTGATATTCCTTATGCTAGGTCTTTTCTTAGTAGATCGTAAAAATCTGCAAGAGATTTCAATTCAGTCGAAGCTTTCATGCTAGCTTGGTATTGATCCTTGTGACTAAGCAAGTGACTGAGTTTCGCCTCCAAGCTTTCCAAGGTCAAGTCACTTTCTTGAAGTTCTTCTGCGTAGCCTTTCTTAACAAAATAGGCAGCATTTTCAATCTGGTCTCCTCGACTTGCTTCACGACCCAATGGTACGATGAGATGGAGTTTCGCCATGGCCAAGAGTTCGAAAATCGTATTGGCACCACCACGCGTCACTACTACATCTGCCATTTCCATCAAGGGTTGATAGAGGTCCGTCACATAATCAACACGAAAGAGATTTTGACTCAACTCATTGAGGCTTGAATCTCCAGTGAGATTGATAATATTGTAGCGCTCTGTCAGTTCTTGCTTATGATCTGTCACTAATTGGTTAAAAACACGAGCTCCTGCAGAACCACCAACAAACAATACCGTTGGCAATTTAGGATCAAAGTGGGTTTGGATATCCACCAATTCATCTGGTTCTGGGGTGTTTTGGTCTGAAACCTTGGTCACTGCTCCCACATGCTCGACTTTTGCGAGACCAGCAGCCTGCTCAAATGTCGAATACATCTTAGTCGCAAATTTATAGGCAATTTTATTGGCCAAGCCCATAGAAAGGTCCGATTCATGAATAAAGACTGGCACTCCTGACACTCGCGCTGCGATAACCGGTGGTACAGAGACAAAGCCACCCTTTGAAAAAAGAGCCTGTGGACGCAGTCGTAACATGATAAAGAGCGATTGGACAATTCCCCAACCAACTTTGAAGACATCCAACATATTTTGCCAAGAGAAATAGCGACGCAACTTCCCAGTCGCAATGGAATGGAAGGTCACATTCAAACCTGACTTGAGGATTTCTTGGTGTTCGATTCCGTGTTTATCACCAATATAGTGAACTTCCCAGCCGTCTTCGATGAACTTGGGCATTAACAAAAGGTTGAGGGTGACATGTCCAACCGTCCCCCCACCTGTAAAGACAATTTTTTTCATATTATTCCTTTAACTCCGCTACTGTGTCGATAAAGAGGTCGCCACGTACTTCAAAGTTAGCATACATATCCCAGCTAGCATTGGCAGGGCTGAGAAGAACCACGTCTCCTTGAGTCGCGAGCTCATAAGCCTTGCGGGTTGCATCAGCAATATCTGTCGCATCTACATAAGTCACACCAGCCTTCTCTGCTGCCCGTTTGACACGTTCTGCAGATTGACCGAGGATAACCATCTTCTTGAGCCCAGTAATATCTGGCACCAATTCGTCAAACTCATTGCCGCGGTCCAAACCACCTGCGATTAAGATAACCTTACTATTGTCAAATCCTGACAAGGCTTTTTGAGTAGCCAAGATATTGGTTGACTTGCTATCGTTATAGAATTTGACCCCCTTGATTTCATCCACAAACTGAAGACGGTGCTTGACACCACCAAAGGCTGAAAGAGTTTCCTTGATGGTTTGATTATCCACACCACGGAGCTTGGCTACAGCAATGGTCGCAAGGGCATTTTCTACATTGTGGCTACCTGGAACACCGATTTCACTAGCTGCCATGACCACTTCGCCACGGAAGCAGAGTTGACCATCTTCCAGATAAGCTCCATCAACCTTTTCCTTTGTTGAAAATGGAACAACAGTGGCTTGTGTTTTAGTAGCCAATTCTTTTGCCAAATCTTGGTTAAAGTTCAATACAAGGAAATCATCCGCTGTCATCTTGTTCTGGATATTCCACTTAGCTGCCACATACTCTTCAAAAGAACCATGATAGTCGATATGAGTGGGCATGAGGTTGGTAATAACCGCAATCTCAGGATGGAATTCTTGGACACCCATTAGTTGGAAAGAAGAAAGTTCCATGACGAGCGTGTCCTTGGCTGTCGCAGTTTGAGCCACTTGACTAGCAGGATAGCCGATGTTCCCTGACAAAAGACCATGTTGACCAGCAGCAGTTAAAACTTCCCCAATCATCGTCGTTGTGGTTGTTTTCCCATTTGAACCAGTGATACCGATAATTGGCGCTTCCGAAATCAAATAAGCCAATTCCACCTCAGTCAGGACTGGAATCCCCTTTGCCAATGCCTTTTCAATCATGGGATTGCTATACGGGATACCTGGATTTTTCACCATCAGAGCGAAATCTTCATCCAATAATTCCAAAGGATGCCCACCAGTGACAACCTTGATTCCCTCTTCTAGCAAGCTTTGAGCAGCAGGATTTTCTTCAAAAGGCTTGCCGTCATTTACTGTCACAATGGCACCCAGCTTGTCCAACAAACGGGCCGCAGACTCACCAGACTTAGCCAAACCCAAAACAAGTACTTTCTTATTTTTAAATTGATCGATTACTTTCATGTCTCAAACTCCATTTCTACTCCTACTATTTTACCATTTTTATGGAAATAATACTAAACGAAAATGCTCTAGTCCTCATTCTACCATAGAAAAAGAGAGCCGTAGCTCTCTTTCTATTTATCTTCTTCTGCTCTTTTTTACAGGCATGAGCGTAATGTCTCTCAAACTAAAGTAGGCTAGAGCCAGCATGGCGATTGTGACAAAGAATTCTGTCGGTAATTGGAAGATTTGCAAGATGGACAACATCAGCAAAATCAAGAGAGCAACAACTACAAAGACCAAGATAACGATGTTGACTGTTCCTTTGATACTTTGAGGTGTCGCAAATACATAGAGTAGTAATAAGAGTATCCCTATGATTAAATAGACCATCTTTATCTCTTTCTAGCTCTTATTCAGCTGATTTTTTCTTTTTATTGGCTTTCTCACGCTCTGCCTTGTTAAGGATTTGCTTACGCAAACGGATAGACTCAGGCGTTACTTCCATGTACTCGTCGTCGTTCAAGAACTCAAGTGATTCTTCAAGGGTCAAGATACGAGGTGTCTTGATAACCGCTGTTTGGTCCTTAGTAGCTGAACGGACGTTGGTCATTTGTTTGGCCTTAGTGATGTTAACTGTCAAGTCGTTTTCACGAGAGTTTTCACCAATAATCATTCCTTCGTAAACCTCAGTACCTGGGTTGACAAAGATTGTACCACGTTCTTCGATAGACATGATAGAGTAAGTTGTAGCCTTACCAGCGTCGATGGAAACAAGGGCACCACGGTGACGTCCACCAATTTCCCCTGGAATCAATGGTAAGTATTGGTCGAAGGTATGGTTCATGATACCGTAACCACGAGTCATTGACAAGAACTCAGTTGAGTAACCGATCAAACCACGCGCTGGAACCAGGAAGACCAAACGAGTTTGACCATTACCAGTTGAAATCATATCCAACATTTCACCCTTACGTTCAGAAAGGCTTTGGATAACAGAACCTTGGTATTCTTCTGGAGTATCGATTTGTACGCGCTCAAATGGCTCACATTTGATACCATCAATCTCTTTTACGATAACCTCTGGACGAGACACTTGAAGCTCATAGCCCTCACGGCGCATGGTTTCAATCAGGATTGACAAGTGCAATTCTCCACGACCTGAAACAGTCCATTTGTCTGGCGAGTCCGTTGGGTCAACACGAAGGGAAACATCTGTTTGCAATTCTGCCTGCAAGCGTTCTTCCACCTTACGAGAAGTCACCCATTTACCTTCTTTACCAGCAAATGGTGAGTTGTTGACCAAGAAAGTCATTTGAAGAGTTGGCTCATCGATGTGTAGGATTGGAAGAGCTTCAACAGCGTCTGTCGGAGTGATGGTTTCACCGACAAAGATATCTTCCATACCTGAAACGGCAATCAAGTCACCTGCTTTAGCTTCTTGGATTTCACGACGTTCCAAGCCAAAGAAACCGAAGAGTTTTGTAACACGGAAGTTCTTCGTTGTACCATCTAGTTTAGAAAGGGTAACTTGGTCCCCAACTTTCACACTACCACGGAAGACACGACCGATACCGATACGACCTACGAAGTCATTGTAGTCCAAAAGTGAGACTTGGAACTGCAAAGGTTCATCTGAGTTGTCCACTGGAGCAGGGATATGGTCGATAATGGTATCAAAGATTGGCGCCATTGTTTTTTCTTGATCAGCTGGATCATCTGACAATGAAGAAGTCCCGTTGATAGCTGAAGCATACACCACTGGGAAATCAAGCTGGTCATCGTCTGCACCAAGCTCAATGAAGAGCTCCAATACTTCGTCTACTACTTCTGCTGGACGAGCTGATGGTTTGTCGATTTTGTTAACAACCACGATTGGGACAAGGTCTTGTTCCAAGGCTTTTTTCAATACGAAACGAGTCTGTGGCATTGTTCCTTCGTAGGCATCTACGACCAAGACAACACCATCAACCATTTTCATGATACGCTCCACTTCTCCACCAAAGTCCGCGTGTCCTGGTGTGTCCATGATGTTGATGCGTGTGCCATTGTATGCTACAGCAGTATTTTTGGCAAGAATTGTAATTCCACGCTCTTTTTCGATATCGTTTGAGTCCATAGCGCGCTCTGCCAATTCAGTACGTGCATCAAGCGTTTCTGATTGTTTCAACAATTCGTCAACGAGGGTTGTTTTCCCGTGGTCAACGTGGGCGATAATCGCAATGTTACGGATATCTTCTCTTAATTTTGTCATGATTTCCTCTAATATTTAAATTTTTATTTCTAACTGAACAATTATACCACAGTCTCATTCAAAAATCACAGTTCAGCTAAGTGTAAATGTTTTCACTCTGCTTTTCTAGTCAAGGCAACTCTTTTCAAAGTCAGAGACTTATGATAAGATAAGCTGGTATGCGTTTAGATAGATTATTAGCCCAAGAAAAGGTCAGTCGCAAGGCTATGAAACAGGCTTTATTAAAAAAAGAAATCCTAGTAGATGATTGTCCAGCCAGCTCACTCGCTCAAAATGTCGACACTGGATTACAGAAATTAGTCTTTCAAGGACGACAAATCCAAGGCTATGAGCATAATTATCTCATGCTTCATAAACCTAACGGAGTCGTTACAGCTAGCAAGGATAAGAAACTTCCAACCGTCATGGACCTCCTTCCACCTGACATCCAGTCTGACCAGCTCTATGCTATCGGCAGACTAGACCGCGATACGACGGGACTGCTCCTTTTGACAGACAATGGACCTCTTGGTTTTCAACTCCTTCATCCCCAGTACCATGTTGATAAATCTTATCAAGTGGAAGTCAACGGACCGCTCACGTCAGACCATATCCAAAAATTCAAAGATGGGATTGTCTTTTTAGATGGGACCACTTGTAAACCTGCTCAGCTAGAAATTCTAGACATAAGCCCAACAGAGAGCCATGCCTCTATTACCATCTCAGAAGGAAAATTTCATCAAGTTAAAAAAATGTTCCTCTCAGTTGGTGTCAAGGTGACTGCCCTAAAACGCGTCCAATTCGGTGACTTTACATTAGACCCAGAACTAGCAAAAGGGCAATTCCGCCCCTTGAATCCAGAGGAATTGGAAATCATTAAAAACTATTTAGAGAAAAGTGGATAAAAGAAAAAAGCTTTAAATTTAAAGCTTTTTTCTTTTTTGCTTATCTAAAAAATATTGCGATGGCTGCAATCCAGTTAAGAACAGAAACTACAAGTCCTACGATGTTGAGAATTTTTTCTGTTTTATAGTCCAGTCCAGATTCTTTTTGGTATGAAAAAGCCAAGACCAATCCTATGATTCCCAAAATTAGACCTACTATTGGAGATAGCAAACCAAGGACGATAGATAAGATACCTAAAATAAGTGAAGGTTTTTTCTTTTGTTGTGAATTCATATTACAAAATCTCCTTAAATTTAATATAAATGATGATACCATAAAATGCAAGCTTTATCTATCATTCGACAGATTTTAATAGAATGTTAACTCGTCTTCACTTTCCCTTTCCAAGAATCTAGTCCATAAGAAAGAATATAAATCTCAGAGAAACCTTGTTTTTTCAAATAAAGTGCTGCATTGGTCACTCGTTGTCCACGTTGGTTTTCGTAGAGAAGGACAGGTTTATCCTTGCGAAGGGCTGCAAGGCTTGACTTCAACTGATTTGAAGGAATATTGCGAGCTCCGAGGATATGTTTTCTGTGAAATTCTGCTGGTTCACGGACATCAATCAATTGCCCTTTCCGAATCAAGGCTTCAAATTCTGCATTATCCACTATCTTAGCCGCACGACGAATACGAAGGTAGTTATACCCCATCCATGCCGCCATCGCTAGAACGATTCCCCAAACAATCCAAATTGTCATAAGTTCTTATCTCCATTTTTCTCAATATAGTCTAATTCTATCTTGTGCTCTCTACGAAGAACAGCTTCCGCCTCTAGATAGTCTAGCTTGTCCATCAGACCTGCATCGTAGATCCGAGAGAGTTCGAGCTTCATCAGTTCAATATCATACAAGCGCTTCCCCATGTAAACAATAATGCCAAACTGTTTGAGAAATTGCTGCACATCATAGAATGTTTTCATAGCTTTCATTCTAACAGATTTTAGACTTTTTTTCAATACTAGACCAGCTCTTTCCCCCTATTTTCTTCGTCTTCATTGCCCATTCTTCCGCAAGTATGGTACAATAAAAACATGAGAATTCAACAACTACACTATATTATCAAAATCGTCGAAACTGGCTCTATGAATGAGGCAGCCAAGCAACTCTTTATCACCCAACCCAGTCTCTCTAATGCCGTTCGAGACTTGGAAAATGAAATGGGTATTGAAATCTTTATCCGCAATCCCAAGGGTATTACCTTGACTCGCGATGGTATGGAGTTTCTCTCCTACGCTCGTCAGGTTGTCGAGCAGACCCAGCTTCTGGAGGAGCGCTATAAAAATCCTATCGCTCACCGCGAACTTTTCAGCGTTTCCTCTCAGCACTATGCCTTTGTAGTCAATGCCTTTGTCTCTTTGCTCAAGAAAAGTGATATGGAAAAATACGAGCTCTTCCTTCGTGAAACTCGGACTTGGGAGATTATCGATGACGTCAAGAACTTCCGTAGCGAGGTCGGTGTCCTCTTTTTAAACAGCTACAACCGCGATGTTTTAACGAAAATGCTCGATGACAATCACCTGCTAGCGCACCACCTATTCACAGCCCAACCCCATATCTTTGTCAGCAAGACCAACCCTCTAGCTAAAAAAGACAAGGTCAAACTGGCTGATTTGGAAGATTTTCCTTACCTCAGTTACGATCAGGGGACGCACAACTCCTTTTACTTTTCAGAGGAGATTCTTTCACAAGAGCACCACAAGAAATCCATTGTAGTCAGTGACCGTGCCACCCTCTTTAACCTTTTGATTGGTTTGGATGGTTACACCATTGCAACAGGGATTTTGAACAGCAACCTCAACGGAGATAATATCGTTTCCATTCCACTGGACATAGACGATCCCATTGAGCTGGTCTATATCCAGCATGAAAAAACCAGCCTGTCTAAGATGGGCGAACGCTTTATCGAATACTTACTAGAAGAAGTTCAATTCGATAATTAATAGAAAAATGAAAAAGGGAAAAAGAAAAAGTTAGGAAATAAAAAGTGAAAAAGATACTACTGACCAGTGCTTTAATCCTTTCAATCGCAGGATTAGCACCCGCATCCGTCTTAGGAGAAGAAAACACAACTCAATCCACATCTGCTGTCAAGGAAGCAATTGCCAAAGAAGAAAAGAAAGAGTCGAGTGTTGAGGAAAACTCTAAATCAGAAGTTCTTCCGAAAGTAGATGTGCAAGAAGACAAGCCCAAAAAAGAAGGATGGCACCAAGAAAATCATCACTGGCGTTTTTACCAAGATGATAAACCTGCTTTGAACTGGAAACAAATTCAAGGCAAATGGTACTACTTCGATCAAGATGGTAATCGTCTTCATTCTACTATCTACAAAGGCTATGCCTTTGACCAAGATGGTGTCATGATAGAAAATAGCTGGACCAAACTGGACAATCAATGGTACTATGCTGATCCTTCTGGACGACTAGCTCAGAACACCTGGAAAAAAATTAACGGCTCCTGGTACTATTTTGACCAAATTGGAAGTATGCTCAGCAACACCGCCGTTGACGGCTATCTTCTCACAAAAAGCGGAGCTATGGCAGAAAAGGGCTGGACTAAATTAGACCAAATTTGGTATTATGTCGCTCCTTCTGGAAAAATCTCACAGGATAAATGGGAGAAAATCAACGGTTCTTGGTATTACTTTGACAAAGACGGTGGAATGCTGAGTGCGACAACCTTCAAGGGCTACCTCTTCAACCAGAGTGGAGCTATGGCAGAAAACAACTGGGTCAAAATCAAGGATACTTGGTTCTATGCGAACGGGTCAGGGAGATATGTCCAAGAAAACTGGCAAAAGATTCAGGGTTCCTGGTACTCTTTTGCTCATGATGGTGGAATGCTAGCAGACAAATGGCAAGGAAGCTACTTCCTAAAAGCCAGTGGGGCCATGGCGGAAAAAGAGTGGATCTTCGACAAGACTTATAAGAGCTGGTTCTATCTAAAAGCGAATGGTCGTTATGCAAATCAGGAGTGGATTGGAGCATACTACCTCAAGTCAGGTGGTTACATGGCAAAGAGCGAATGGATTTACGATAACTCTGACAAAGCACGCTACTACCTAGATGATAATGGACATTATGTTTCAGGAACTTACAAGATAGACGGTAAGGAACACCTGTTCCAAAAATACGGCCAATGGATTTCTGAAGTTTCAACTGAAGGTGGATTTGTAAAAGGCCAATACAGCAATACCATTTTCCTAGATCCTGGGCATGGTGGTCGAGATTCAGGTGCCTTTTACTACAATGTAGCTGAAAAAGATCTCAACATGCAGATTTACCGTAAGCTTCGTAGTAAGTTGGAAGAACTAGGTTACAAGGTCCTCACTTCTCGTGATAGTGATATTGACGTTGATTTTGTTACCGAACGTTCTCGTATGGTTAATAAAACCAACTCGGATATTTTTATCAGTATTCACTTCAACGCTACTGGTAATACCTACTCAAAAGCGAGCGGTATTCAAACCTACTCCTATAGCGATGAACCTGATTATCCAAGTAAGATTAATAAATACTGGCACAATCACCCAGATCGTATGAGTGAAAGCAAACGCCTCGCCACTGCCATCCACTCCTCTCTCCTAGCAGAAACAGGGGCCAAAGACGCTGGTCTGTTGGAGAGCAGCTATGCCGTACTACGCGAAACAGCCAAACCAGCCGTTCTCCTAGAACTTGGTTATATGGATAATTTCTCCGAAAACCAACAAATTAGAGATAGCCACTACCAAGATAAACTGGTCGCAGGCATCGTAAAAGGGATTCAAAAATATTACGCTGGTCCGTAAAAAAAGTCTCGAGAAATCTCGAGACTTTTTTATTTATCTTCTTTTTTATCCTTATCAGGAAAGAGGTAGCCAAGTCCTACACAAGCTAGCACACCGGCACCAATCACCAAACCACTTGAAATGGGCAAGAGATCAAAAATAGCATTTGCAATGATAAAAGCAATAATTAAGCACATCAGACTAGCCTTATAGTCTTTTTTCAAAAGATTTTCTAGAGTGAAATAGAGGAATAAGCCAACTGGAATCAGTGACCAGAGGTTGACATCCAAACTTGGCCATCCAACAGATCCGAAATACAATACTAGCGCTGCTGCTACTAAAAATACAAGTCCCAATAATTTTTTCATTTTTTTGTCTCCATTTTCTTTTTTTGGTTCTTGAGTTGTCTGATACTGACCCCTCACGTCCCTTACATGAATCATTATAGCAGAGGAATTTTTCAAGAACAAGCCCTTTTGCCTATCTGGTCAATATCTCTGTCTAAGTGGTTGAGTATTTGTAACAAAAGAAAAAGAAGCCCTAATGGGCTTCTTGATTCTGCCGATTGCAACAGTATTTTTGAACGAATACCATCTAGTTTTTCTTTTCCTTTGACTCTAGAGAAGATTTGATTGCTTCACGATCAGCTTGCAGTTGAGCTAAGTTCTTTTCTGCTTCCTCAAGTTTACTGGTATCTGGTTTCACACGATAATAAACATTTTCTGGTTTCATTAACATAGACCCATAATCTTGTCCTGAAAGTAGTCTTTCCTCAGCATGATTGCTTTTATCCGTAATCTTTCCGTCATCAGCAGGTTGCATAACAACTCCACTTGGCACAGCTACTACTACGAATCCTCCAGCAACAGAATCTTTTACCCATGCACTAATAGACGCTGTCTCAGGGTTACGACTATCTTGACCTTTTGATACCTTTAATCCAACTACAGATTCGTACTTTTGATCATTTGTAAACCAAGTCGCACGTACCTCTCCAGAATCATTAATAATGTATTCATTACCAGATTGACTACGCCAAGTACCTTCTAAACTAGACAAATCATTGTTCTTGATTGCTTCAATATCTAGTTTTGGAACAGCAGTTTCTTTCTTCAACTTGCTAACAAGTGCTTCTGCTTCCGTAATTTTGGTATCTAAAGCAGTCAGTTGATCCTTGAGTTTTTGAATTTCCTCTTGTTTATCCTTATCAGTCTCATCTGTTTTTCCTTGGCTTGTAGACGATTTACTTGTTGACTCTGTAGTTGAAACAGCAGACGATGTTTGATTTGACTCTTTCTTTCCAATCAGAAGATATGAGAAAATACTTACCAAGATGAGAGTGACTAAAACAGAGAGTGCTATGCCAATATAGATTTTTATATTTTTATTCGGAGCCGACTTTGATTCAGACCGCTTAGGTCCATTGATCTCTTCAAATTGTTTTTCCCGTTCTTTCTTATTCATAATTTTCTCCTTTTTGATTGATATTCAGGCAAGCTTACGATACTTCATTCGTTACTATCCATGAACTTTTATGACTTTTAAAAAAAAATCCAAGCAAAAATTTCTAGAATAAATAACTATCAAAATATCTCTAGATTGGTATCAAAACAAGTATTTATTACAATACATTATACCACAAAATATAAACAACCGTTTGTATTTATATTTTTATAAGCCAAAGAAATGGATTTTAAACAGAACCCATCTCCATTAGAAAAAGCCTGTCCTGTGACAAGGCTTTTACATATATCTCTTTAAAATCTCCTATTTTCATAGAAATCTAAATAATATATTTATAAATCAATATTTTCACAAAACTATGTCATCACCTCACTATCTAATCTCAGTACTTAAAGCATTTTTTCTATAGCTTTTGTCTTAATCTTTATTTTTTCTCTTCAATCCAAGAAAAGCTCCTACTATAAACATGATTCCGGCAGCTAATAGTGTCTGGGCTCCGCTTGCTGTTCCGGTTTTTGGCAACTGATTAGGATTGTTACTAGTTGATTTACTATTGATGTTAGTATTTTTATTAGTTAAGTTCCCTTGTTCATTTAGATAAACGTTCTTGTCAATTTCAAAGTTTTTATCATTTTCATCAGAAACAATACTGTTGACATCATTAGTTGAATCAGATTGTGTTTTTTCTTTCTTTTTCGATACATCAAAAGTAGGTTTATTTTCCTCCTCCTTTTTCTCCTCTATTTTCTTGAATACAGGTTTTATAAAGGTATCTTTTGATAGATTAAGAACATAGCCGGCGTCTTTTTTCCCTTCGAAACCAGAAATTTCCCAACCATCAAATTGGTATCCTTTTTCTAATTCACCCTTATAGACAGGTAACATAAAATCTTCTTCCGACACTATCGTTGAACTCATTTCTTTTCCATTTTGAATGGTTACAGTTACCCTATGAGGTTTTAGTTCACTTACCTCTCCCGTATCTTTGTTTAAAATGAATTCTTTTACGGTTGTATTTCTTGCGAAATCTTTTACAACAATCTTAATGTTTAGTGTCTTATCTGTTAGTTGTTTAATATCATCAAATGATTTGTATTCTTTTCCATTTACATAAATATGTTGTTCTTGAATCTCACCATCGAATCCATTATTTCTTTTATCATTGATGTTAAAGACTACAGATTTTCCGTTAGCATATTCGATACTTGTATTTCCCTTAGGATCAATGTTTACTTCTGGTTTTACATTATCATATAAAAATTGATAGTGTACTCCAACCGCTTTCGCATTCAAATCGCTATAGCCAGTTTGAAGATAAACATTTCCATCCATATCTGTTACCTTATCTGGAAATCCGTTTGCTTTATAGTCTTTCATTCCCCAGTCCATGATGTCACCGTCTTTAACATTAAGCTTAATGTTAAAATCTCTAGTGTTATCAATGTGTAAATCTCCATAGATTAAATAATTATCTACAACCGATTCATTAACTCTCAACTCCCAGTTAAAACCACCCTTATCAGAAATCTTACCTCTTAAATAAAATTCTGGATTTCGTACATAAATTTTATTAGATTTAGATGGATTAAAGTAGTTCTTGTCCATTGAGAGGTTTACTGGTTTTGCATCAATAAATAACGTAGAGCCATCTTCTTTAATAGCTTCTACATTGGACTTATCCTCTCCTGTGTACTCTTTACCATCCTTACCAAATAATACCAGTTTAGAAGGATCTGTTACAAGATTGCCATCTTTATCGATTGCCTCCCCTTTATCATTCATTTTAAATGTAAACACTTGATATCTTACAATGTTAAAGCCGTCCAAAGCCGACATTAATACTGATTGAGTACTTCTTCCATCTTCAACATTTCTACTATCAGCATAAATTGTTGTTTCTGATAAGACTCTTAGATTAGGATTGGCCTTTTGGATTTTTGCTATATCTTCCTGGCTATAAACTCCATTCCCTTCTAACATATCCGTTTTTCCAGGATTATAGGTAGTCACTTTTAGTGCATAGCCTTTTCTCAGAATGATATTATCCTTTAACAGATATTGTTGTTTTTCTGAATCAGCATAGATTTTACCAGATTCCATGTCCGTTAAATTGTTTGGTTTGTTTTTTGAGAGATCTCCTTCTCCTAATTCTATTACATTCCCATAACTTGATGCATACGGATATTCTGCTTTAGTTTCCTTATTTTTTTCAGGCATTCTAATTTTAGTTTCAGCTTTTATCTGACCATCATCTTTGACAAAAAACCTCATATCTCCTGCAAAAGCTAATCCATCCACAATATCATTAATATTAGCGTATAAATCAAATGTCATCGTTTTTGAGTGGGAATCATACTTGGTCGTTTTGATTTCTATCGATTTATAATTATTGCCATAATATACCTTGGCATTTTTAGAAACATTACTGATCTTTCCAAGAATTTCAAAGTGTCCATCTTTAGACGGGTTTAGAATGCCATAAATTTTTGATTTGATTTCATCAAGTTTTTCAGTTTCATATTCTAAGGCACTACCATCGTCATATGCAATGATATTTCCCTTATCATCGTATTTATAATCGTATTCCTCTATTCTCTTACCAGTTTCACTTGTAAAGTCATCAACTTCTCTGAATTTCTTTTTAATGAGTTTCTTTAAGTCTTTACTTTCAAAATCTCTAATTGTTGAAATAGTTTTATGAATAGTCAAGCTAGATTTTTCTTCGGTAGCCTCTTCATTTTCTTGATGATGTTCTACTTCCGTTGTATCTTTTTTAAGACTATCCTCTTTTCTATTTTCTAAATTTTTAAATTTAGATTCGGGAATCTCGCCAAGCTTTTGGTATTTAGATGAATCTTGATCAGGATCTACTAGATAATAGGAAATCATCCCCTTTTCATCAGCATGATCAGCAAATTTAATTCTATGAATCTTTGTGAAATTGCTAGAACCGTCTAATGCAATCACTTCAATGATTTTGCCTCTTAAATCTCCTGCACCTTTAATTTCATAAATGGTATTTCCGTCTTTGTCAAGTTTCCTATTTCTTCCTTGACCCTCACCTGCATAAGTGACTTCAAGATTTTTCTCAACCTCTCCATCTTCATTAACAAGAGCGGCCCCAGCATACCAAACTTCGTTGGCAATCTCGTCAAATTTTTCAGGATGTTCTTTTTGATCTCTCGCAAATAACGTTTCATTCTTGTATTGCTCTTTGACCTTGTGATAAGTATCCTTTGTAATTAACTTAATTTTTTCAGGGTTTGAAAAATCAATTGAAACAATCTTTGGAGGTGTGTTATCAATTTTTACAGGAATATAGGAAACCTGCCATGGGTAATCCTTGGTTAATCTATATTTAAATTTATAGAAATATTGGCCTTCCGCAATCGGTTCAAATTGTCCTCGTATCTTAGTAGCAGGATCTTTTTTGTCATTACTTTCTGGGGCATTTTCTTCTCTACCTCTAGGGTTATAAATGAGTCCATCCCATTTCAAGTCACCCCAAACTTTTAGTTTAGATGATTTGATTCCTTTTGCATCATTTCTTTTAGAGTTTAAAATTCCTTTAATAAAGTGTTCTCTCGAAATGACTTTTAAGTCTTTTTGATTTTCTCCTTCTTTATTTGTATTTACTATTGAAATCACCCCTTCTTCTGCACTTCTTAATACAAGTGGAGAAGGCGTTAATCCTCTCTCAAGTTGAGCATCTTGAGGATTTCCATTTGAATCTAAAGGATAGATTTTAGCAATATTAGAGCCACTTGATGAAGGTGCGTTGATTCCTTCGTTATTGAAAGCAAATAATTCTGGATTTTGATCTAGGGATGTTGTATTTTTATCTTTTCTATTTTGGATAACTCCTGCTGGATTAAATTTATCTATACCATGTTCTCCACCAATCCCCTTATTTAAGGTACCTGGAATTTTTGGTTTACCATCATCATCATAACCTTCCATTGCTTTTGATTTTGATCCTTCTTCCCAGGCCCATTTATCAAGGATTGGTTCGTGGTTCCAATTCCCAGCAAATCCCATTAGAGGCATCGATAAAGAAGGTTGGAAGTTTCTTTTCTTCCCGTTGGAGTTTAGAGCTTCCATTTCTTCCACTGACTCAAAATGAATAAATGATTCTACAAATTTATTTTTATTTTTTGCTTCCCCAACATTTATAACCGCATTTAAATCAAAGCTGGAATTTGGACCTATAGTGAAAGTGTCATGCTCAAATGTGATATTTGCTCCTTTGACTTTTTCTGGGTGAATTTCTGGAACAATTTGCTTCCCGTCCGGAGATTTTTCATCTTTATATGTTTCATCGAGTTTTAGCCTATCAGTTAGAGCATCTGTAGTTACAGTTGATGCAGAAACTTTAAAGGTTAAAGGTCTGTTTGAGGTATTGTGAAGCTTAATTGTAAAGTATTTTTTATCACCTTTTATTTCTTTAAGAGAAATGGAACCATATGAATTTACCAAACCTTTAGAATCTGTATTTTTGAAAGTTGCTACAACTTCATTTCTCAAAGCGTTGGCAACATTAATTAGACCTGCTCCCTGTTGTCTAGGTGATGCAAAGTATTGACTCTTTTCTTTCCAAGAGGTTGCATCCATCATCGGTCTTGCAGTATTTTGTAAGGCTATTTTTGTAAGACTTGTAAGGTCTATTTTGTCATCTCCCTTAAGATTTTTCAAGACAGGTCTTTCAAGCAATTCCTTTAATTTTGGTCGAATCAAAACAGTAGAAGCTGCTACGATTGGAGTTGCCATACTAGTTCCTGACATATAACCATAAGTGGATTTACCATTGATAACATTTAGAGTGGATTTAATATTTTTACCAGGTGCTGAAACATCCGGTTTTAAAAGCAAGTCTGTTCTTGGCCCCCAAGATGTAGACCCTGCTGGGACTATAATATCTTCTTTATAAAGTTCTTTGTCTGTGTCAGCTGCAAATTTAAAGTCAATTTCTTTTTCATCACCTACATTCGGTTTATTAGAATTATAGCTTTCCATATCAATTGGATAGTATTGTTCTAAGTTATCTTTAAAATCTTCCTTATTATTTCTTTTGACTTCAGTTTTTTTATCAGGGTTAATCATGTTCCATAATTTTACACCATCATCTCCTGAAATTGAAAATACTTGACTTTTAGTCCCTTCATCCGCTTCATATCCCATAGCTGGAAGGTCTGTCCAATTATCTCTATTGTAGTAATTTACAGTATTTACAACCATAATGGCACGTGCGCCTTTATCCATAGCTCTTTTAAAAGCATCTTTTAAATCCTTGGTATAAATTCTATCCATTACTGCAATTTTGCCCTTAAGATCCAAGCCTATCAAATCCTGGTCTTGACCTTTGCCTATATATACAAATTTTAATTTATTTGGAGTTTTTGACCCATCCTCATTGGTTAGGATTTTATTTTTATCGAAAAAAGCTCCTATATTTCTGTATTTAAAACTTTGTCCTCCAATGTTAACTTTATCAAATTCAACTGTCTGATTTTTAGCAGAAGCGACCGCTATCGCATCTTCATGTGCTGCAGTTCGCGTTACATTTCCAGTGTCGGTCATTTTCAGATTATTATTTGCCACTAAATCCCATGAAGAACTTGAAGCAGAAGTCGCAAAATTACCTGTAGCAACAACCATTGGGATTCCAGCTTTTCTTAATGCTCTAATAGCCTCCCAATATTTCTCGCCTACAAGACCTGTTCCCGTAAAGCCAGATGATACCGAAACAACATCGACATTGTGTTTGATCGAATCTTCAATAGCATGAAACATTGTTTCATCACCCGCAAACCCAGATCCTGCGTCAGAGTACATTTTATAAGAGAAAATTTGTGCATTAGGCGCAATTCCATCTATGCCATTAAAGTTCTTGATGTCTTTTTCAGTATCATTTCCAGCAAGAATCCCTGCAATATGCATCCCATGTGGGTCAAAATAATCCCTTCCATCATCATATTTTTCTACAGTGATTTTACCACCATTATAATAATTGAACGCATGAGGGATTTTATCACTCAACCAATAATTTTTATCAGTGCCTTTTAAGTCATCTTTTTTAAATTTCATCGAGTCTTTGGCATCATCATCGATTCTCATAGCCTTATGCCTATAATCTGTTCCAGTATCGATATTTGAAATGACCATACCTCTACCATCAAAATTTTTCCCAAATGGAGCATTAATAGACTTTAGGTAATCAATAGCTTCCTCAACTCCAATTTCCTTTCTGGCATGATTCATCATTGGTTGGACTTTTTGTGATCGTTCAACCGACGAAACACCTTCTATTTGTTTAATTTTGTCCAAATTATCTGGAGTTGTTTCAATGGCAGCGCCATTAAAAATCGTATTATAGGTATATAAAACTTTTGTATCCTTAAGATTGGATAGTTCCTTGATTGCTTTTTCTCCAGATTCTTTATCTTTAAATTCAGCAATATAGACAAGTTTATCTTCTTTTTTCGGATTTTCTGTATCTTTATTTACAAATGAGTCCGCATCATCTCCTTTGGGTTGCTTGGAGTCTTCTTTGATACTTGCTCCTTCGTTACTAGTTTTTTTGTCTATCTCAGACTTTCTACTAACAACCTCTTTTTCCTCAATAACTGTTGTCTTCTTCTCCTCAATATCCTTTGAAGTTTCTATAACATTATGAATATCTTCAGATTGTTCATTGTTTTCTGTTTCTTTATCTGCTACTACTTTTTCTTTACCAGAAATTTTTAAAGCATCTTCAGAACTAGGTGCATCTGCTACTACTTTTTCTTTATCAGAAATTCTTAAAGCATCTTCAGAACTAGGTGCATCTGCTAAAATTACCTCATTGGGGGCATATGCTGCTAAAATAACTGCAGCAGTAGTTAATGACAATACCGTACTTTTTTTCATTATAATTCCTTCATTTTTTATTTTAAACCCAATAGATAGAAAACTTTAACTTTGCTAGCCTTTGTTATAAAAAGTTTTATGACGTATTATCTAGTGGGATAGAGTAGTACATTTATATATAATTGTTAGCTCTCTGAAAAATAGTATATCAATTAAAAAAATTTAAGTCAAGAAAAATTAACCCAGGTTAATTTTTTTTTTAATCCATGTTAACAAATAGGTTAGTCAATAAATATTATAGTTAACTGGGTACAATATAAACTCATTCCTCCCATCAAAAATAGTAGCAATCAACTGGAATAATTACCAAAATCGCAAAAAGGGGTATGGATAGAATATATGCCTTAATAAACATGCAAAAACAACCGCTATAATTTTCAACGGTTGTTTGTAACATATTTAATGTTTAAATCTCATCCTATTTTATATCTTACGAACCCGCACTTTCGTAAGCGTCCAAGCCCCTGTCCCAGAGTTTTAAAGAAATAACAAAGAAAACAAGGGAAATCAAAATCAACCCACCAATGTTAAAGAGCCCGTCTTTATCCTGCAAGAAATAGCTGGCAGGATAGTAGGCTGTAAAGGCGAAAGGTACGATAAAGCTAATCAACCAACGAAGGAGCGAATTGTAAATGGAAATCGGGTACTTGGCAAAATCATTAAACATATAGAAAATATAAATCATGGCACCTGACTGCTTGGTCCAAAAAGCGATGCTGGCAGTCGCGATTTTCAAGGAAGTATAGATCAAGGTCGCAAAAGGAATACAGACTAGAAAAATCAGGAATTTTGGAAGAGTCCAACCAATGCTAGACACTGTGGTCGCTAACAAAATACCACCGACCAATAGTTCGCCCAAGGCATCAATCTGAAAGGTCTCAACCAAGATGTGAAAAAGAGGATTGATAGGACGCGTCAGGTACTTGTCAAACTCTCCTTTTCGCACCAAACGTTGCCCCAGAGCCCAGAGATTGTCAAAAAAGAGATGATCTAGTCCCTTGGGAATTAAGGAAAATCCATAGATAAAGGCGATTTCTTGAAAAGTCCAGCCTTCTAAGGAAGGAATGTGTTGAAAGAGCACATTGAGAAACAAGAGGTTCAGGCCTTGAGTCAGAAAAACTCCTAACACGCCCACCACAAAATCGACCTTGTATTCCATGATTTGCTTGATGTATTGTCTGATAAAAATCAAATGCATGCGTTGATATTTTTTCATACTAACCTCCTTGAATAGTGATAAAGGACTGGACTCGTTTCCATATCAACTGAGACAAGCCCACCATCACTATGAGCCAGAAGAACTGTAGCAAGAGTGCTTGAAGAATCTGACTGGCATCGTATTTCCCAACAATGATCATAACTGGAGTATAAATCAAAGATGAAAAAGGCAAGAAGGACAAAATATCAGAAACAATCTTTGGAAAGAAAGCCAAGGGAATCAGACTTCCAGACATAAAGGCCACTATAGAAGTCTTGAGTAGATTGGAACCCCATAGATTTTTAAAGACAAAGGCTGAAAATCCAAAGCAGATATTAAAGAAAAAGTTGATTAGGTAGGCTAGAGTTAAGCTAAAAAGATAAAGGATGGTTAAGCCCAGCAATTCTACAATTCCTTGTCCTGATAAGATTTTCATCAAGACAATGACACTTAAAAATGGCAGTCCAACAGAGATAAAAATCAACCACTTGGAACCAAGCTCCGTAAAGAGATAAGAGGCCGCAAAATGCACTGGTCGCAACAAGCGCATGATAATGGAACCATCCTTGACCTCCTCCCCGATCATAAAGGAGCTGTCCGACCTAGTCAAAAGATTAGTCACAAAGCTCATGATGATGTATAGGGTGATGTCTGCCATACTAAAGCCCTGAATCAAAGATTCTTGCGAGGAATCAAAGACAGCCTTCCAGAGATAGAAAGCAACAAAAGCTCCCATAACATCCCCAATCCGATAAAGTAGAAAGTTGACTCGATAGGTAATCAACTCCTGAATCCCTGCATTGATAAAGGGTTTATAACGTCTCCACAATTTGACCATCTTAGAGCTCCTTTCGATAGAAGCGACGGATAATATCCTCAATATCCGTATCCACCATCTTCAAATCGCGGATTTCAAAATCAGACAGGGTTTGCTTGATAATATCAGCCGACTGGTAGCGGGAACTGTCGAATTCAATATTGAGGCTGTTTCCTTGTCTATCAATGGTCATATCCGAAGAGCCTTCATAGTGAGAGACAAGATGACTTTGCCCTGGTAGCAGTTCAAAGGAAAGAGTCTTCATCTTGCCAAAGGTTTCCTTGAGCTGGCTAACCGTTCCATCAAAAATCTCTTGCCCCTTATCAATCATAAAAATTCGATCACAGAGTTGCTCAATGTCGCTCAGGTCGTGAGTGGTCAAGAGAATGGTTGTTTCTTCCTCTTGATTGATCTGAGTAATTGCCCGACGAATATTGTCCTTGACCGAAACATCCAAACCAATGGTCGGCTCATCTAAAAAGAGAACCTTGGGATTGTGAAGCAAGGAAGCCGCAATGTCCGCCCTCATCCGTTGCCCCAGTGAAAGAGTTCGCACGGGATCCTTGATAAATTCCTTCAAATCCAAGACTTCATTCAAAAAATCCATGCGTTTATGAAAGAGCGAGTCTGGCACATCGTATATCTCTTTCAAGACCGTATAGGTCTCTTGCAGTGCCAAATCCCACCATAGCTGGGTGCGTTGTCCAAAGACAACCCCGATATCCTTGACATAGTCTTGACGATTGTCCTGTGGAATCTTGCCGTTAATCCGACAAAAACCAGATGTCGGTTTTAAAATTCCTGTCAGCATTTTGATGGTTGTCGACTTCCCAGCACCATTGGCCCCGATAAAGCCTAAAATCTGCCCCTTGGGAACCTCAAAGGTCAAATCCTTGACCGCTTCAAAGGTCTGCTTTTCAGGATGAATAAAGGAGCGCAAAGCTCCCTTTAACCCCGGCTCCTTCACTGTCTTCACAAAATTTTTCTGAAGATGTTCCACTTCTATCATTGCCATAAATCTCTCCCTATCGCAAGGAATAGCAACATTGTATTTTTGACTACAAATATCTAAATCCTTACTTTCTACAACTTCTACATTTTATTACTACAGAAGGCTTTATACCAACCTATTATAGTCCAATAAAAACTAGAATGCAAGCGTTTGCCTACAGATTATGAAATTAGAGATTTCACTCTTAAAATGCTATTTTAAATCCAAAATTCTGGTTTAATAGTTTCCTTAAAACACCAAAAAGACCTGCCCGATGGGCAGGTTACGAGTTGTAAAAAGCAAACTATTTTGATCAATATGATTCACTATTTAATCAACGAACTAATCTTTCAAAATTCTTTTCACAATCCCATCTCTATCAATTAGAAAACAATCTGGAAAGGTCATATGCTCCCATTTTTCATAATCAAAACTGGAATCAAAGTGATGTAGTAGTATTCCTATCAAATTCCCGTGTGAACTAAGTAAAATCATTTTTTCTGAGTATCTCTCTTCCAATTCCATTAAAAAATTTAGTACTCTAGCTAGTGCGTCTTGATTTGATTCCCCTTCTAAAAGAGATTCACTAGGATTTTGCCATAAATATTTAATACTGTCTTCAAACTCAGAATCTTTTATAAAGGTTGAAGATAATTTTCGCTCTCGTAACCGATTATCAAGAACTATTTTATCAAATTGAATTGGCGAGCTATTAATCGTTTCAAATGCTCGTTTATAAGGACTAGAAAAATAATAATCAATATTAAAAGAATTCAAAAAATCTAACTGGTCAAGAGATGAGAATCCTTTTTCTGATAAAGTTCTATTGAAATCATCACTTGAAAATCTTGAATGAGCATGTCTAAGTAAAATATAAGAATTATTCATAAGTCATTACCTTTCAATTATTATCATCAGTCTCAATGGATTTTTAAGCCTTCAATTATTCTCTAAAAATTCTTTAATGCGAGAAACAATAGCATCGCTTTGATAATGATAGAGGTCGTGAGGCGCATCCATATAGACGACTTGAACATTAGACTGGTCGCTTGCAAATCTCTCTGCATAACGTTGCCACTCAGATTGGCTAAAACTAGTGCCTTGACCGTTAGACACCAATAGTAAGGTGGGAATTTTCGGATTGATGCTAGAGGGAACTTTCTTGGCATTTTCCTTTACCGTTTGAGATTCATGAAGCATGGCTTGTGACATCAACTGCTTATAAGCTAGAAGTTTATATTGTTTTCGTTCATTTTCGGTCAGAGTTTGATTTTTTATATAAAAAGACTCAGGGAAATAACGTAATAACCCAATCTTACTGCTCCAATATGCCACAGTGAGCAAGGCCTGATTATCCTTTAAATTCTCATAACTTGACGGCAGTGCCCAATCCAGACCAATCAAGGCTTTCACTTCATCAGGATACTTCTCCTGCCAAGCCAAACTCTCTAGACTAGCCATGGAATGAGACAGAATGACAAACGGCCCTGTGATATTTGCTTGCGAAAGAGCTTGGTGAGTCTCAGACAAAACCTCCATCACATCTCTTGAATGATTGCTATCATCACTATAACCATATCCCGCCCGCTCCACGATGACTACCTTATATCGTTTCGATAAGGATTCCGATACATTTTTAAAGTCCAATATGGGAGAAGCAATACCAGCACCTGAGAGAACTACTATAGTCTCAGGTCCATCCCCTTCAACGTAAATATTTATTTGATGTCCATTGACGAGAACTTGTTGTCCCATAGGTGTTAGTGAGGCTTGTTCCTTATCTAAACTAATACGATGAAAGATAAATGTAGCGAGTAAAAATAAAAGAATGAAACTAAGAAAGCCAAGAAACCATTTTTTCAGTATTTTCATAGCATTATTGTACAAAAAATAGAACCTTTTAGCAACTTAAGATTGGTTCTTCTACAGTATATTGGCTATATAGTCAGACACAAAAAAACCCACCCAATGGGCAGGTTTCTGTATTGTATTGTTCAGCTAGATTATGCTTTACCTTCTGAACCGAATACGTCGATACGTTCTTCAACTGATGCTTGGATAGCTTTTACACCGTCAGCCAAGAATTTACGTGGGTCGAAGAGTTTTTTCTTGTCGTATTCTGCTTCGTTTGCTTCGTAGTCACGAGCAAATTTACGAGTTGCGTTAGCGAATGCGATTTGACATTCAGTGTTAACGTTAACTTTCGCAACACCAAGTTTGATAGCTGCTTGGATTTGGTCATCAGGGATACCTGAACCACCGTGCAATACGATTGGGAAGCCTGGAAGAGCTTCTGTCAATTTTTGCAAGTGGTCAAGGTCAAGACCTTCCCAGTTTGCTGGGTAAGGACCGTGGATGTTACCGATACCAGCTGCCAAGAAGTCGATACCAGTTGCAACCATTGCTTTAGCGTCTTCGATTGGAGCCAATTCACCTTTACCGATGATACCGTCTTCTTCACCACCAATAGTACCAACTTCAGCTTCTACTGAGATACCTTTAGCGTGTGCTTTTTCAACAACGTCTTTAGCCAATTTAAGGTTTTCTTCAACTGGAAGGTGTGAACCGTCAAACATGATTGAAGTGTAACCAACTTCGATACACTCAAGTGCATCTTCGTAGTGACCGTGGTCAAGGTGGATAGCTACTGGTACAGTGATACCCATTGACTCAACAAGGTTAGCGATCAAGTTGCGAGCAACTTTGTAACCACCCATGTATTTAGCAGCACCCATTGAAGTTTGGATCAAAACTGGAGCTTTTTTAGCTTCTGCTGCACGCAAGATAGCTTGAGTCCACTCAAGGTTGTTTGTGTTAAATCCACCAACTGCATAACCGTTGTCACGAGCTGCTTGGACAAATTTTTCTGCTGAAACGATTGCCATTTGTCAGGCCTCCTATATATTTTTTGGGACATCCCATTTACATTGTTCATTTTATCACTTTTTGATAAAAAAAGCTAGTTTTTCCCATACTTTAGATTGAATTTCTTCCAACTCAATCAATGTAAACCCTTTCTTTCTTTTAGTCTTGAATGACTTTGGGATAACGTATGAAGAAGGTCAATCGATCACCCTGCATCTCAAAATGATAAGGTAATTTCTCGTGTTCTAATAAACTTTTGACCACAAAGATCCCCATCCCCGAACCCTTGGCCTTGCGACTAGCATTTTCAGAAAAAGACTGGGCCAATTTTTCTTGTTCTTCAGGACTACAGCTATTCTCGATATAGAGCTCCCCTTCTCTTTCACCAATTCGGACCAAGCCACCTGGAGTGGAGTGCTTGATAGCATTACTGATGAGATTCGATAGGATCAACTTCATTACAGATGTGTTTATATAAGCCTGCTGATGGGTTAGGCTAATGTCTACCTGAAGTTCTCTATCCTTGGCGAGTAAAGCATAATCCTTGACCAGACTTTGCGTCATCTGAAGGAGGTCAACCTCTTCTTTCTCGTCTCGCAATTCCTGAACAGAGGAAAGAGACAATATCTGGAGAACGTGGTGACTGAGGTCGTCCACAATCCCCAAGGCAACTCCCAGATAGTGGTCTCTATCCTTATAACGACCGATATTTTCTTTCATATTTTCGATTAGGATTTTCAAACTAGCCAGAGGTGTTTTCAGTTCATGAGAAGCCCCTCGTAGGAACTCAACCTTCATCTTCTCCAGCTGGAGAATGGCTTCATTCTTGTCATGCAAGTCCGCAATAACAGTCAAGAGATGCTGGTAAAGGCTATTGATTTGTTCCTTGAGATCACCTATCTCATCCTTAGAATCCACGCGCAATCGTACTTGGGCATCCAAATCCATCATCCTACGGGTCACCCGCTTGATTTCCAAAATCGGGGCAACAATGGTCCGAGCGTAGATGTAGGCCACCAAAAGAGAAATCAGAAAGGATGCCAGCAAGGTATAGGGAAGAAACTGGAGACTAATCTGCTCTGCTTCCTTTTGCAAGTCCATTGAAGCTAGAAATTGGAGAGTCATAGTGCTGCCATCTTGCGTTTTCACCTCACGCTCCTCAATAAAAAGGGAAGTAGTTTGACGGTCCGTATCCAGAGGAAGATTGTCCTTGACTTCTAACTTGTCCTCGGTCATTTCTCCCTTGACAGCTCCTTTGATATCACTGGTCTGGGAATACAAGTCTAAGACTTGCTCAATATTCTGCCTATCTTTTCCATCCAGGGACTGGGCAATGGCTGTCGCTTTCTGGCCAATGGTTTCCTGACGATGGCTTAGATAAGTAGAGGGAAAGAGAAAATAAATGGCTAAATGAAGACAAATAACCAGAACACTAAAAATCGAGAAGGTATAGATAAAAATCTTTGTAAATAAACCTGTTCGTTTCATTTTCTCTCCAATTTATAACCAACATTGCGCACAGTGAGGATACAATCCAAGTCTAGCTTTTTCCGCAGTTCCTTGATATAGACATCAATAACACGGTCAAAGGGGACCTCATCTGTCGCCTTCCAGACAGCATCGATAATCTGAGAACGAGTCAAGGCCCGTCCCTCATTTTTCACCAGATAGTCCAGAATTTCCAACTCTTTGGCATTAATGGCCACTTCTTGACCTGCGAGGCTTGCGCTATAGCTTTCAAAGTCTACCTTGGTATTCTTATAGGAGAAGACTCTTCCTGTATCGTAGTAGCGCTTGAAAATCGCATCTACCCTCACTTTTAGAAGGGAGAGGGAGAAGGGCTTTTCCAGATAACCGTCTGCCAGAGAGGCAAAAGCACTCATCTTGTATTCCTCATCCTGAAAGGCAGTCAGCATCAAGATCGGAACCTGACTGGTTTTACGAATCTCAGCTAGAACTTCTAGGCCATTAAGCTTGGGCATCTGGATATCCAGTAAAACCAGGGCCACCTCATAGCTGGAAAATTTTTCTAGAGCTTCCTGACCGTCTGCTGCCTCAATGGTTTCATAACCACAATCGGTCAAATAGTCACTGATTCCCTCACGGATCATCTCTTCATCTTCTACAATTAAAATTTTCATAGAAAAAACGGTTCACATCCTTTAAATTTCTTGTAAATCTTCTCTGTTTCATCCTGATAAGAAGAGTCCTTATCAAGACAAAATAGATAAAAATGCTACCTATATTATACCCCATTTAGGGGAGAATAGGTAGCA
Source organism: Streptococcus oralis (assembly GCF_023110055.1). GTDB lineage: Bacteria > Bacillota > Bacilli > Lactobacillales > Streptococcaceae > Streptococcus > Streptococcus oralis_BY. The sequence goes on from NZ_JALDVG010000001.1 coordinate 964,201, forward strand.
AGTTTTTTATTCGCTATCGAGCAAGAGCTCTTTTGGTTGTTTTCTAAGGAGATTGCTTGAGGCAAGCGCCATAACGAGAACCACTAGAACCAAGGCAAGGACAAAGACGATGATAAAGTCTGATGTCTGAATAGAAATGTCTAGGCTCGACAAGGTCTTACTAAAGCCATCTACTTCAGCACCACCACCAAGATTAGAGGCTTGAGCAGCCTTGCTGGCTTGCTTGGCCACACCTGAAGTGACATTGGCAAGAACAGTATTTCCGATTGCTCGAGCTGTGTAGTTGGCTAGGAAGTAAGCCGAAACGAGAGCAGGGATGGCGATCAGGATAGATTCGGTGATAAATTGCCCCAAGATACTTGCCTGCTTGAGACCGATAGAGAGGAGAATTCCCACTTCCTTGCGACGGGCGTTAATCCAAAGACTAAGCAAGAGTGCAAGGAGAAGGACTGAGAAGCTCAAGCTACCCCAGAAGAGGAGGTTGGCCATCTTGTACATACCAGAGATGGATTGCTCAAGAGCTGGGTAGTTAGAGGAGCTCTTCACAAGTGTGTAGCTCTTCCAGTTGATACCACTGATACCATTCAACTCTTTCATGACATCATCCAAGTTCTTGTCTGCTGTTACAAAGAAGGTTGCGTCCCCATAAATAGCTGTGTCTTCTGTGTATCCATAAAGTTTTGCAGCAGTGTGAATGTCTGTGATAGCTGTGTTTTCATAGAGTTCTTGTGAGTAGGTTACTGCTGACTTATTGTGACCATCAAAGAGTCCCTTGATTGTCACTTCGACTGTTTCCTTGGCACCTTTTTCATTGTCTGCATCGTAGATATTGGAGTCTAATTTGACCTTATCTCCGACTTTCCAGCCGTGTTTGGCTGCCAAGTCCTTGTGCATGAGGATCTTGTCTTTGTCGTCGTTGGTTAGGTGCTCACCTTCAACCAGCTTATATGAGCCAGAGACAAACTTATCTTCTTTAGAGGAGTCATTGACACCTGTAATCATCAAACTACTTCCAAAACGCTTGGCACGGTCAGCAGTGAGATTTTTCTTGGTTTCTGGTGTTTCGATGAGGTCATATCCAGTCAAATCTCCGATGGCGTTGATGCGTTTAACATAAGACTCGATGGCCTTATTTTCGGTGATTTTTTTGATATCCTCACCCTTGATATTCCCAGAACCACGTGGCGTCCCTTGATTGACGCGACGATTGATTTGCATGGAGAAGCTATTGGTGATATTTTTAAAGGTCTCCTGAGAAGCCTTGGCAGTAGCTCCCTTGATCGACAAGCCGACCAAACTCAAGCTCGCCATGAGGAGAATAATCAGGAAGATAACAATCGATTTGAAAAACTTCCTTGTAACATAGGCAAATGCGTTGTGTAACATAGGTTCCCTTTCTAGATTTGATTTAATAATTCTATCAAAACAAGCTCATATTATTTAGTAGTATTGCGAGTTTCAGTCAGTTTCTTGTCCTTCAACTCAAGTGTAATATCAGACGCTTGTGCCACTTCTTTACTGTGGGTGACGACGATCACACATTTACCTGTTTTCTCGGCAAGTGATTTGAGCAGTTCGATAATATCTCCAGCAGTTTTAGGGTCCAGATTTCCTGTTGGCTCATCAGCTAGAATAACTGGAGCTTCTGAGACTAAACTGCGAGCGATGGCTACACGTTGCTGTTGACCACCTGATAACTGGAGAACGTTCCGCTTGATCTGACTTTCATCCAAACCAAGCTCAAGAAGTGTATCCTTGCTTGCTTTTTTGTTGACCAAGCGGATATTTTCCAGCGGAGAAAGATAATCTATCAAGTTATAATTTTGAAAGACCAGGGAAATATGGTGCATGCGATGGTATGAATACCCCTTGTTCCGAATGTCCTCTCCTTGGAAAAGGATAGAACCTTCAACAGGACTATCTAGACCAGCCAGTAGGGACAAGAGAGTGGATTTTCCTGCTCCTGACTCACCAATGATACTATAAAATTTTCCGGGTTCAAAATTATACTTGATCTGATATAAAACTGCTTCAGCAGTGTTCTTATAACGGTAGGTAACATCTTGCAATTGTAATAAAGTCATGATTTCTCCTTCTTAACTAATAGATGATAAAATTTCCTTAGGCGATTTTCTAAATAGAAATACGAAACAAAGGGCTACTGATAAGCAACCAATCAGTAGCAGAAAGGCATAGGATTCTGCAAAGGATAGGAGACTGGTTGATAGACTGCTTGCTTTAGCTAGCGTATCTTGTAAGGTTGCCTGATCTCCACTGGCTAGGACAGTTTGGAGCAGATAAGATGTAATGGCTTTCCCAGCAATAAAGGATGGAAGCAAAGCTCCAAGAGATACCAACACCACCTCTAAACAGAACTGTAGGAAGATTGAGCTCTTGCCTTTTCCAAGTGCCAGTAAAATCCCTACTTCGTAGACCCTTTCTCTCAACCAGAGAGACAAGACCAAAATTAAGGCTCCAGCTCCAGCTATCAACATCCCATAAAGGAAGATGGTCAGGAAGGTTTGGAAGGTTGCAACTGAGTCTTTAATTTGTTCAAAGGCTTTGTTTTCCTTCTCAACTTGGTAACCTTGACTTTCTAAAGCCAAGTTTTCTACCTGCTTCATGAGTCCGTCCATTTCCTTAGGATTTTCTACATAGAAGCGCGCTGCACTGACTTGCGGTTCACTATTTCCCAGAAGGCTTTGGCTGCTTTCATAGTCTGTAAAGACTTGGTTTTCACTGAAATCAGAAGACAAGCCTGTGAACTTCTCTTGTTTTTTTCCAGAAAAGATGCCAACAATTTCAAACTCAACTGTTTGCCCTTTTCCAGATTCTGACTGACCAGCATCCAAGCGAATCTTATCATGAAGCGAAAGACCGTTCTTCTTGGCCAACTCTTCGTGGATAAGGATTTTCTTGGAATCCCCTTTTTGAAGGTGTCGCCCTTCTTTTAGGTTGAAAGCCGAACTGGTAAAGGTAACATCCTTGGATGAATCCTCGAGAGCCGTTAAGCTAACCAAGTTCTTGTCCGCAGCTGACAAGTCATCACGTTCGACGCTCTGCTCACCACTCACTGCTTCCTTGTCTTTTAGTTTTGCGACCGTCTCGAGTTCAGGAGAGACATTTTCCAGTCCTTTAATCTTGCTAACTGATGCTAGGTCCGATAACTTGAAGGTCTGACCGTTCTCTATCTTCTTAATAGAAAAAGAGGTATTAAGAGATTTGTAAAGATTGCTTTCTACTGTTTTGTTGGACTTCATCAGCGTCAAACAGGCTGAAATTCCTGCTAAAAGAACAAATAAAATCAGAAATAAAATAAAACTTCTCAGTCGTTTTCTGCTGACATAAGCCCAAGCTCTTTGGATTGGATTCATTTGTCACCTCCATATTTGTAAGACTATTATAAAATCCAAATATGAAATGTTTATGAAATCGAAAATTTTTTTGATTTATTTTTGAAAAAACAAAAAAGCTAGCAAACGCTAACTTTTCTTCATATATAAGGATAAATAGTACCAATCAAAAATCTACTTCATTTTAAAAATGATAGTCACATCTTTCTGATTAGTATTTTTTCATCTCCTAAGTTCTTCATTTTCTGACTAGTATTTGAGGATATTCTTGATAGAATGAAATGGAAAACTCAGTTTAAATATTCTGATACAATGGCTGTTCTTGATGCCAATATTTTTCTATACACGAAACGTAGCCTCTAGTCTTCTTTGTAAAAACAAAAAGAGCTAGCTAAAGCTAACTCTTACCCTATGCGGAGAGAGGGACTTGAACCCTCACGACCTAAAGCGGTCACAGGATCCTTAGTCCTGCGCGTCTGCCAATTCCGCCATCCCCGCGTCGATTACTTTACTAGTATATCAACTTTCAAAATCTTTGTCAACACTTTTTTCAGATTTTTTTCATTTTTCCAAGGGAATCATTCTTTAATTTCAGACAGATTTTCATCCAGTAATTTTGCTCCCAATGTGTTCTTAAAATGCCCAAGAGCAAACTGATGATTTTCTGGCCAGATAGAGGCAACCGCAGGTTTGACAACTTCAATGTCATAACCTAAATTGTAGGCATCAATAGCCGTATGAAGGACACAAATATCGGTCAGAACCCCCGTCAAGATAACTGTAGTAACCCGACGTTCTCGCAAACGGATATCCAAGTCCGTTCCTGAAAAAGCTGAATAGTGACGCTTGTCCATCCAAAAGACGCGACTATCCGCCTCATGCTCAGCATAAAAATCAGCTAGGGGGCCGTAAAGGTTACGCCCACTAGTTCCGATGATGTTGTGCGGTGGAAAGAGTTTGCTTTCTGGGTGGAATGTATCCTTCTCTTCATGAGCATCAATGGTAAAAAAGACATAGTCTCCACGATCAAAAGCTAATCTGGTTGCCTGATCAATGGCTTTTGATATTGCTTGAGCAGGTGCTCCAGCAGTTAGCTTTCCATGGTCTGCTACGAAATCCTCTGTATAGTCAATCGAGATTAAAGCCTTTGCCATTAGTAGTCCCTCTTTTTCACTTCCTCAAAAATATCACCAATTAGAACTTTGAGATAAGTCCCCTTCATTCCTAATGAACGACTTTCAATAATTCCTGCTGACTCTAGCTTACGGAGAGCATTGACGATTACTGAGCGCGTGATACCGATACGATCTGCAATGACAGATGCTGTCAATTGTCCTTCATTTCCATCCAACTCAGCTAGAATAGCTGAAACGGCACGAAGTTCTGAATAGGAAAGGGTATTAACTGCCATGGTTACAGCAGTACGACGGCGAATATTTTTCTCATCTTCTTCACGTTGGAAGTTCAATAGTTGAATTCCCACAACCGTGCTCGCAATCTCGACAAGAATCAAATCTTCATCTTCAAATTTCTTATCATTGCGCCAAATGATCAACGAACCTAGACGAATCCCTGATACATGAATCGGAGCGATGGTCGTCAAACCATCTGGAAAGTCCGCACGGCTCTCTACAGGGAAAATGGTCAAATCGTGTTCAACAGGAAGATTTGCTTCCGTGTCGTAAATCATGTTTGCCCCTTGTACATAGACCTCAGGGAATGTTTTGGTTTGGAAGAATTGTTCTACACGGTCATTATTGGTCTTATAACGCATAAAGTAGCCCAAGAGACGTCCCTTGTTATTCACAATACAAGCGTTACAATCAATAATATCAGCTAACTGGCGTGTGATCGCATTGTAAGGAAGTTCATCTTGGAGTTGCTCTTCTGAGCGCTTTAGAATAGACGTGATTTTTCTTGTTTTTTCTAATAAATGTGCCATTTTTTACCTCGCATATAATCGCTTCCATTATAACATAGAAAAGTCTTTATTTCAATAATTATCTGAAAATTGCTTATTTAATTGCAATTTTGAACAGCAAAAATATTTTAGAAAAAAGCGAGGTTTTTTATTGACATCCTATTTTATTTTTGATATTATAATATTATAAGAAGATGACATGATAAATCCCTTTCCGTTTCACCTATCCTTTACTATCACCATCTTCTTTTACTATCGGTCTCCTTATATATAAAAGCGATTCACACTGTGAATCGCTTTTTTCTATTTGTCTCCTTTGTTACGAATAACAAAGCCTGTTTTCTTTTCGCTTGAAGTGTTGCGAGGTTTTTTATTGTCTTTATTACGGTACCGTCTGTCTTTATCAAAACGATCGTTCCCACGACTGCCTTTCTTGAAATCATCACGGCGAGCATTGCCACGGCGATCACGATCTCGACGGTCGTCCCCACGACGGCCTCCTCGACTTCCCTTACCTTTGCCACCGAATCCATTACCTGATGGTTTAAACGGCAGTGGTTTTTCACGCGCAATCTCCACTTCAGGAAGGCTGTCTGGATCTTGGACTGTCAGACTCAAGATATACATAGCCAATTCTTCTGGACTAAATTCTGCTGCTAACTTACGAGCATCTTTAGCAAATTTCTCAAAGTTCCCACGAATTGCTTCGTCTGCGAAGTCTCGTTCGATTTTCTTGAGAGCTACTTGTTTCTTAGCTTGGAAGGCTTCTTCTGCTGTTGCTGGTTTCAAGCCTTTCATGCGTTTCTTAGTCAAGTTTTCGATGATTTGCAGGTAGCCCATTTCATTTGGTGCTACGAAAGTAATAGATTGACCTGACTTACCAGCACGACCTGTACGACCGATACGGTGAACATAACTTTCAGGATCTTGTGGAATATCGTAGTTGTAGACATGGGTCACACCTGAGATATCCAAACCACGTGCTGCCACGTCTGTCGCAACCAAAACATCAAGATTCCCATTTTTAAAATCACGAAGGACACGAAGACGTTTATTTTGGTCTAAGTCACCATGAATTCCTTCTGCACGAAAGCCACGAATTTTAAGTCCACGAGTCAATTCATCTACACGGCGTTTGGTACGACCAAATACAATAGCAAGTTCTGGTTGTTCCACATCCATGAGACGTGTCATAGTATCAAATTTCTCTTGTTCCTTGACACGGATATAGTACTGATCCACTAGCTCTGTTGTCAATTCCTTGGCAGCAATCTTCACATGTTCAGGGTCTTTCATAAACTGAACACCGATACGTTTGATAGCATCTGGCATGGTTGCTGAAAAGAGCAAGGTTTGACGATTTTCAGGGACACGGGAAATGATGGCTTCGATGTCTTCAAGGAAGCCCATGTTGAGCATTTCATCCGCTTCGTCAAGGATCAGGGTTTCAATGTCTTGTAATTTCAAGGCCTTGCGTTTAATCAAGTCCAAGAGACGGCCTGGTGTTCCTACCACGATGTGGGCACCAGATTTAAGGGCCTTGATTTGTTTTTCAATGCTGGAACCACCGTAAACTGAGCGAACTTTCACTCCTTTGCTACGGCCAAAGCGGAACAGTTCTTCTTGACTTTGGACAGCGAGTTCACGAGTTGGAGCGATGACCAAGGCTTGGATAGTCGCTTCTTCTGTACGGATTTTTTCAAGGGTTGGCAAGCCAAAGGCTGCAGTTTTTCCTGTACCAGTCTGAGCTTGACCGATAACGTCTTTTCCTTCGAGAGCCAAGGGAATGGTCTGTTCTTGGATGGGACTGGCTTCTACAAATCCAGCTTTTTCAATCTCTGCTAGCAATTCAGCAGACAAGTTAAATTCATTAAATTTCACGTTATTCTTCTTTCTAAAGGTGGTGCGAAGCCACCCTATAGGGCTTTAGTTTATACTTTTCTTTTCATGACGTATCTTCTACAAAAAAGAGATACCGTGTTGCTTCTTTTCCACGAAAGAAAAGTACTAGTTTCTTTGCAACCTATCTAGTATAACACAAGAGAGAAGCAAAAGATAGTAGAATCCTTTAGGAAAATCATGTAAACGATTTTTCTTAGAAATAATTGAGAAATAATTTCACTCATTCTATAAACAGCCCTAATGTTCATTCTTACTATTGATTTTCTAATCAAAAGAATCTAATATAGTAATCAAAGTATAAAAATTTGAAAGAAGAGAAACAAATGGGCAATGAAAACAAAATAAGCTTAGTTGCTTTGGTTGAGCAAACTTATGGAATATCAACAGAACCAATTTTTAAAATAATAAATTTTTTACCCGATTTTAAAGTAAAAAAAATCTACGAAAATGGCCTTCATAAAAAAAATAGTCAAGGACAATATTGCTTTGACATTATTCATAAAGATATATTTCAAATACCGTATGTCGGAGATATAAAAAATTTATCTGTCATAGTTGGTGAAAATGGGGCTGGGAAAACAACTATTATCAACCAAATACTTAGGGGAGGAAAAGGAAAAAGCCTAATTCATCTTATTTTCAAGCAAAATGACAAATTTTGGACATATCCTGATTTCGCACAAGAAGCAATTTCCATTCAACACTGTTCTACACATCCCTATATTATTAAATTTTCAAATGCAAAAGAATTCCCAAGTGGCGATATCTACATTCGTCCAGGTGCACTTGACGCATCAAACTTTAAAAATATTATTGCATTTGATAAGGATGAGAAAATTGTCATACTACAAGAAACAATAAACCAAATCAAATTTATTGAAGAATTTAAGCATAAAATTAATGAATTTGTAGACTATTCTCAAAAAGGAGTGACCGTAGATTTCGAAGGAGACAAATTGCCCTATAAGAGTGACCAACTATTATATTTGGATAGAGTTGAAAAATTAACCAATAGAAATGACAAAAACTCTATTAATCATAGAATAGTTGACTATTTTTCAACATTGATAAATTACATCATTGATAAAGAGTATACCGAAAGCGATGCCTCACTAATAAATTATGAAAACCTATTGGCTCTTCATCTATCTTTTAGGAATAATGAAAACATTATATTGCAATATCAATCCATTAGAGTTGATTCCGACCGCTTTCTTCCATTTGAGTATAGTATCGGAGGTTTACGACAAGATGTATCTAATATCCAACTTAAGGATACAAATATTGATGATCGGGTAGATATATGGCATATCTTTTATATTATCAATCTCTATTTTAATTATGTAGATAAAACAAAGGTAGGAAGTGATAATAAATACTACAAAGAAATCAGTTCAATGTTAGATGAGTTGGAGAAAAAAGTTCAAAAACTTCGATACACTTTGGATTTTTCTAATAGTGAACTTAATAAACTAGACAATCTTATTAGACAGATACAAGACATTTATCGAGATATTTATCGTGGTCTTTTTGAAGAATTTCTCCCTCGTAGTAAACCACTAGAAAAATGGAGCAAGCTTTGGGAAAGCATCAAAGCCCCTTGTATACGGGTGGCTAAAGCAATCAGTTACACTTCCTATTTTGAACTAACTGAGAATGGTTACTTTGTCAAACACAAATTGATTCCAGAAAGAGTATGGACAAAACTAAAAGAAGTTCGTATATCTGATAATGAGATTGAACGACTCAAAGATGTTGAAGAGTTATTATACAAGTTACAAGAAATCAATACAGATTTTAAGATTTTATCTAAAATTGTAAGCATCATTTCAGAGATTTCTATACCAGCACTAGAAGAATCTCTACAATTTAGATGGATTGGATTAAGTTCGGGTGAATTAGGATTATTAAGATCTTTTGCAAACTTATATTCAGCAAAATTGGCATTACAGAGAAAAACTCATAGAGGGATTGACCAAGATAATTTTCTAATACTTTTGGACGAAGTTGATCAAGGGATGCATCCCGAATGGCAACGAAAATGGGTTAGTACTGCTTTACCAATTATTGAAAAAATATTCGATAATAAACATTTACAAATAATAATTACAACTCATTCCCCAATTTTTCTATCAGATATTTATAAAGAAAATATTATCTACCTATCTAAAGATAATACAGGATATGAAAACAATAAGTTCAATAAGACATTCGGCCAGAATATCTATACTCTCTACAAAAACTCTTTTTTCCTAAATAGGTTAATGGGAGAATATGCATATAAGAGCATTGAAGATACTTTCGAATACCTAAATTTTAAAATCAATGCTGATTCAAAAGGTATTCGACCAGAAAGCTTATTTAACGAACTTAGTGATAATTTACAAAAGAAAACGGCTCAAAAAATTATCGAATCTATCGGTGAGCCCATTATTGCTAATCAACTAAAAGAATTATTTATCCGAGCTTTTTTAGAAAACAAAGATGAAATAGAGGAGATAAAAGACAAAATTTCTAAACTTCAAGAACAACTTAAACAACTTGAGGAGGACAATTCCAAATGATGCCCTTAGAAATACCCAAATATCCAAAGGAATTTATTGATTCCTATGTTAAATTGATGATTTGCAAATATTTAGATTCCATTATTAGTAAATCTTTATTGAAAAGAATTGAGTTTTATAAACCAAATATCAGAAAAACCTTTGGCTACAATAGTGCGACCGTTATAAAATGTCTAATTAAAGAATACTATTTTCATGAAAATCATTTTGATGAAATAACTCTCTATGCGAAAACACATAAAACTAATTTAGAAACGTTTGTAAAAGCAAAACTAGGAACAAGCAACAAAATTCTTATTAATAAGATAACTACAAATAATTTCAAAGACTACAGAAATGAATCGTGGTATGGTAATTTTGTGACAAATTTAAATTCACTAATTATAAGAAAGAGTCAAAAAATTATAAATTTCGTTGAGAGTTACAAAAAAGTGGACACTAATGACTTTGTTGATTACTTTAGAGAATTAATATTAGTCAAACCTGAGCATATGGCTTCTTATATACAAAATCGTCCTAAATATCAACCACCAAACTTTAAGAATATAAAAAAAATATACAACCTATCACAGGAAATTGAAATTAATAAGAAACTAGAAAAAATTAATAGCTATATGATTCGAAATTTTATATTTTCAGATAGCTGTGGTTTAATAGTGTGCCCATACTGCAATCGAAATTACATCAATAGTAGAGGTAACTCATTTTCAGCAGAGATGGATCATTTTTATAACAAAAATGATTTTCCAATATTTGCAGTATCTCTATATAATTTCATACCAAGTTGTGGAACATGCAATCGGCTTAAGAGAACCTACGATTTAAAAATCAATCCTTTCTTGAAATGTGAAAATAATTGTGTCAAATTTGATATCATAAAGTATAATGAAAATTATAAAATTGAATTAAAATATATTAAAGATAACAAACTATTACACATTAATACTCATCCTGACTTAGAGAATGATCTGATTAATATTTTGAAACTAGATAAAGCATACAAAATTCACAATTTAGAAGTTCAAGAGATGGTAAATAGAGAAATGGAATATGGTCAAGAATATAGAAACTCACTAATAAAATTATTAACTGGAACAGAGGAAGAAATCAATAGAAAAATAGATACTCTTATTTATGGAGAAGTTGTATTTGCACAAGAGAGTGAACTTATCAATAAATCACTTGGTAAATTTAAAAAAGAGGCATATGAAAAAATCAAAGGATGGAAACTCAGTAAAAAATGTGATGAATAATATAAAAATGGATACCTCAAATGATTGCTAGTAAAGTTTGAAAAAAATAAAAATTAGTTGATTGCTTATTTCTCCAAATTTTGGGCATACTAAAAAGAGACCTTGACACCTAAATTTTAAAATTAAAGCACGTTGAATCCATGTTTCTTTGCGAAGCGAATAGTGTCTTGAAGAGAAATTGTCTTATCAGGATTTCTTATTTCTGTAAGAGCTTGTAATCTTGGATTATAACTCTCCTATTTTAGAAGTACGTGGTAGATGGCAACCAATAAACTGCGACAGATAGCGATGACAGCTTTTCGATGTCCCCGTCGTTTCTTGAGTTTGAGACATTTATTTCGTAATTCAGGGTGCTTCTCTGATTTAACCACGGCGTTAGCTATTTGAACAAGAAAAGGTTTGAGATAGTGACCACCTTTCAAAATACGAGTAGAAAATTTCTTTCCTGCACTTTCATTGTTGGCAGGAACTAATCCAGACCAAGAACAGAGTTTACCCACAATGTTAAAAACAATCATATCAGCTCCGATTTCAGAGATAATTCTGAGGGCAGATAGTTCCTCTTTGAAACTAGGCACGGTTTGGATTAACTTGACCTGTTCTGGGTATTCTTGTCCAAGCTTCCGAATCATGGTTTCTAAAACTTCTTTACAGACGGCAAGTGCATCATAGTGTTCCTTGATGATTCTGATTTTCTCAGCTTGTTCAGGTGTCACATCCCCCTCAATAGCGATTTTCAAGTCTTGCACCTTATCCTTCATTCGCTTGTGAAGCAACTGTTCAATGTTTGGTTTCTCCTCTTGATTGTTAAGGATACTCTGAATAATAGCCTGAGCACTTTTTCCGAACACATCAGAAACGACACTTGCAATCTGAAGATTAGACCAAGTCAGACAGTTCTGGTAACGATTCTTCTCGCTAACTTGAAGTTGTGTTAATTTCATACGACTGATAAAACGAGACTAAAATTTAGACTATTCTATAAACTTTTTAAAGCGTAGCAGAATTGTGCAAAAGTTTTTTTCTTGTGCTAGAATGAAATGCGAATAGGAGGAAGATAAATGTTAACTTATGATTTAATCGTTATCGGATTTGGTAAAGCTGGGAAAACACTAGCTGGTAAATTAGCCTCAGCTGGCAAAAAAGTTGCCCTCGTTGAACGTAGCAAGGCTATGTACGGCGGAACTTGTATCAACATCGGTTGTATCCCAACTAAAACCTTGCTAGTTGCTGCTGAGAAAGATTTGTCTTTTGAAGAAGTTATTGCTACCAAAAATACTATCACTAGTCGCCTCAACGGTAAAAACTATGCGACTGTTGCGGGTACAGGTGTGGATATCTTTGATGCGGAAGCTCACTTCCTTTCAAACAAAGTCATCGAAATCCAAGCTGGTGATGAAAAACAAGAACTGACTGCTGAAACTATCGTTATCAACACTGGTGCCGTTTCAAACGTCTTGCCAATCCCTGGACTTGCTACAAGTAAGAATGTCTTTGACTCAACAGGTATTCAAAACTTGGACAAATTGCCTGAAAAACTTGGTGTCCTTGGTGGCGGAAATATCGGTCTTGAATTTGCAGGCCTTTACAACAAACTTGGAAGCAAGGTTACAGTCCTAGATGCCTTGGATACTTTCCTACCTCGTGCAGAACCTTCCATCGCAGCTCTTGCTAAGCAATACATGGAAGAAGACGGTATTGAATTGCTTCAAAACATCCGTACCACTGAAATCAAAAACGACGGTGACCAAGTCCTTGTCGTAACTGAAAACGAAACTTACCGTTTCGACGCCCTTCTCTATGCAACTGGACGTAAACCAAACGTCGAACCACTTCAACTTAAAAATACAGACATTGAACTAACTGAACGTGGCGCTATTAAAGTAGACAAACACTGCCAAACAAACGTTCCTGGCGTCTTTGCAGTTGGGGATGTCAACGGTGGACTTCAATTTACTTACATTTCACTTGATGACTTCCGTGTTGTCTACAGCTACCTTGCTGGAGATGGCAGCTACACACTTGAAGACCGTCTCAATGTACCAAACACCATGTTCATCACACCTGCACTTTCACAAGTTGGTTTGACTGAAAGCCAAGCAGCTGATTTGAAACTTCCATACGCTGTGAAAGAAATTCCAGTTGCAGCAATGCCTCGTGGTCACGTAAATGGAGACCTTCGCGGTGCCTTCAAAGCTGTTGTTAATACTGAAACAAAAGAAATTCTTGGAGCAAGCATCTTCTCAGAAGGTTCTCAAGAAATCATCAACATCATCACTGTTGCCATGGACAACAAAATCCCTTATACTTACTTCACAAAACAAATCTTCACTCACCCAACCTTGGCTGAGAACTTGAATGACTTGTTTGCGATTTAAGTTGAGACTGATTTGTTAGCTAACAGCCCTCTTTGGGCTGTTTTTGTTTCTGCGAAATCTCAAAACTGTCTTTTCCCTCTTTTATGATATAATAGAAACATGAAATTAAAAACTACTTTGGGCCTCCTTGCTGGGCGTTCTTCTCACTTCATCTTGAGCCGTCTTGGCCGTGGAAGCACGCTCCCAGGAAAACTCGCCCTTCAATTTGATAAAGATATTTTACAAAATTTAGCTAAGAACTACGAGATTGTCGTGGTCACTGGAACCAACGGGAAAACCCTGACAACTGCCCTCACTGTCGGCATTTTAAAAGAAGTTTATGGTCAGGTTCTTACTAACCCAAGCGGTGCCAACATGATTACAGGGATCGCAACGACCTTCTTGACTGCCAAATCGTCTAAAACTGGAAAAAACATTGCCGTCCTAGAAATTGACGAGGCCAGTCTATCTCGTATCTGTGACTACATCCACCCTAGCCTTTTTGTCATCACTAATATTTTCCGTGACCAGATGGACCGCTATGGTGAGATTTACACGACTTATAACATGATTTTGGATGCCATCCGTAAAGTGCCTACGGCTACAGTTCTCCTCAATGGTGACAGTCCGCTTTTCTACAAGCCAGCTATTCCAAATCCTGTAGAGTATTTTGGTTTTGACTTGGAAAAAGGGCCAGCCCAACTGGCTCACTACAATACCGAAGGTATTCTCTGCCCTGACTGTCAAGGTATCCTCAAATATGAGCACAATACCTATGCTAACTTGGGGGCCTATATCTGTGAAAATTGTGGTTGCAAACGTCCTGACTTGGACTACCGTCTGACAGACTTGGTTGAATTGACCAACAATCGCTCTCGTTTTGTCATTGACGGCCAAGAATACGGCATCCAAATCGGTGGACTCTATAATATCTACAATGCCCTTGCTGCAGTTGCTATTGCCCGTTTCCTCGGCGCAGATTCGCAACGGATCAAGCAAGGATTTGACAAGAGTCGTGCTGTCTTTGGACGCCAGGAAACCTTCCATATCGGTGACAAGGAATGCACCCTCGTCTTGATTAAAAATCCTGTTGGTGCGACCCAAGCTATCGAGATGATCAAACTAGCTCCTTATCCATTTAGCCTATCTGTCCTCCTTAATGCCAACTATGCTGATGGGATTGATACTAGCTGGATCTGGGATGCGGACTTTGAACAAATCACTGACATGGACATTCCTGAAATCAACGCTGGTGGTGTTCGTCATTCTGAAATTGCACGCCGTCTTCGAGTGACTGGCTACCCAGCTGATAAAATCACTGAGACAAGCAATCTGGAGCAAGTTCTCAAAACCATTGAGAACCAAGACTGCAAGCATGCCTATATCCTGGCTACCTATACTGCTATGCTAGAATTCCGCGAACTGCTGGCTAGTCGTCAGATTGTTAGAAAGGAGATGAACTGATGGTTTATACTTCACTTTCCTCAAAAGCTGGCAACTACCCTTATCAGCTCAACATCGCCCACCTTTACGGAAACCTCATGAATACTTACGGAGACAACGGCAACATCCTCATGCTCAAGTATGTGGCTGAAAAACTGGGAGCTCATGTGACGGTTGACATCGTTTCTCTCCATGATGACTTTGATGAAAACCACTATGATATCGCCTTTTTCGGTGGCGGCCAAGACTTTGAACAAAGCATCATTGCAGGCGACCTTCCTGCTAAAAAAGAGAGCATTGACAACTACATCCAAAACGACGGAGTGGTTCTAGCTATCTGTGGTGGTTTCCAACTATTGGGCCAATATTATGTTGAGGCTTCAGGGAAACGCATCGAAGGGCTAGGGGTCATGGGCCACTATACCCTCAACCAAACCAATAACCGCTTTATCGGTGACATCAAAATTCACAATGAAGATTTTGATGAAACCTACTATGGCTTTGAAAATCACCAGGGACGTACCTTCCTCTCAGATGACCAAAAACCGCTGGGACAGGTGGTCTATGGAAATGGAAATAACGAAGAAAAAATCGGCGAAGGGGTTCATTATAAGAATGTCTTTGGTTCCTACTTCCACGGACCTATCCTCTCTCGTAATGCCAATCTAGCTTATCGCCTGGTTACTACTGCCCTCCGGAAAAAATACGGTCAGGACATCCAACTCCCTGCTTATGAGGACATTCTCAGTCAAGAAATCGCTGAAGAATACAGCGACGTGAAAAGCAAGGCTGACTTTTCTTAAACTAAGGAAAATTAGATAAAAGAACTCCGCTATCTTGTCGGAGTTCTTTTTGCCTGTTCTTTTACCCTTCTCCCTTGCATTTTCTCTCATTTTTTGCCAAAATAGAGGGGTAGAAAGAAGGTAGCATATGTCTAAATTACAACAAATCGTAACATATCTTGAATCAGAAAAACTAGACGTCGCTGTCGTATCTGACCCCGTCACTATCAATTACCTCACTGGCTTTTACAGTGATCCCCATGAACGCCAAATGTTCCTCTTTGTTCTAGCAGATCAGGAACCTCTCCTCTTTGTCCCAGCCCTTGAAGTAGAACGTGCGAGTAGCACCGTTTCCTTCCCAGTTGTGGGCTATGTGGATTCTGAAAATCCATGGCAAAAAATCAAAAACGCTCTTCCACAGCTTGACTTCAAACGTGTCGCTGTTGAGTTTGACAATCTCATCTTGACCAAATACCATGGTTTGAAAACAGTTTTTGAAACTGCTGAGTTTGAAAACCTCACTCCTCGCATCCAACGCATGCGCCTCATCAAATCAGCTGACGAAGTGCAAAAAATGATGGTTGCAGGTATCTATGCTGATAAGGCTGTTCATGTTGGTTTTGACAATATTTCTCTTGATAAGACAGAGACAGATATCATTGCCCAAATCGACTTTGCCATGAAACGTGAAGGCTATGAAATGAGTTTTGATACCATGGTCTTGACTGGCGATAACGCTGCAAATCCGCACGGAATTCCTGGTGCAAACAAGGTCGAAAAAGACGCCCTTCTCCTCTTTGACCTCGGTGTCATGGTCAATGGCTACGCATCAGATATGACTCGTACGGTCGCTGTCGGTAAACCAGATCAATTCAAAAAAGATATCTACAACTTGACTCTGGAAGCCCAACAAGCTGCTCTTGACTTTATCAAGCCAGGTGTGACTGCACATGAAGTTGATCGCGCTGCTCGCGAAGTCATTGAAAAAGCTGGTTACGGAGAGTACTTCAACCACCGTCTCGGTCACGGTATCGGTATGGATGTCCACGAATTCCCTTCTATCATGGAAGGAAACGACATGGTCATCGAAGAAGGCATGTGCTTCTCTGTTGAACCAGGTATCTATATCCCTGGTAAAGTCGGCGTTCGTATCGAAGACTGTGGTGTTGTTACCAAGGATGGCTTTGACCTCTTTACAAGCACCAGCAAAGATTTGCTTTATTTTGATTAAACCTAGATAAGCCAAAAGTCAGCTATTGAAGCTGACTTTTTTATTTTATCTTCTTGACACTCTGAAAGACTACAAATCCCACAACCATTCCCAAGGTATTTTGTAGGAAGTTTGGAAGGATTTCTGGCAAGGCTGCTGACCAGCCATTCATTAGAGTTGAGCCCAGAGCGTAGCCACTTACCATGACGATAGTAGCCAAGACAAGGCCTAGCCATTGCCATTTCCCTTTAAAACCTGCAAAAAATCCTTGCAAGCCATGGTTTACCAAGCTAAAGAACATCCACTGTGGAAAGCCTGATAAAAGGTCAAGCAGAAAAGCTGCTAGTCCTCCAACGACGGCCCCTTCTTTACTGCCAAAGTAAAAGGCAGTAAAGAAAATACCTGCATCCAAGAGAGTCAATATTCCTGTTGGCGTTCCAATTTTCAAGTAATAACCTAGAACCACAGAAAGGGCGGTTAAGAGGGATACAAGGGCGATTTTAGTTGTTTTGGTTTGCTTCATATTGTCTTACTCCATATTGATCTGCTTGTGCAATAGCACGGTAAACGAAAGCTTTCGAGCTCTCTACTGCTGGTAAAAGTTCATCCCCTTTAACCAAGTGACTGGCGATGCTTGAGGCAAAGGTACATCCTGCACCCGCATTTTGGCCTTGAATGACTGGGTTTTCTAGAACAGTGAAAGTTTGTCCATCATAAAAGACATCCACTGCCTTGTCCTGACTGAGGCGATTGCCTCCCTTGATAATAACTGCTGGCGCTCCTAAATCATGCAATTTCTGCGCTACAGCTTTCATGTCTTCCAATGTTTTAATTTCCTGACCAGCCAATAATTCTGCTTCAGGAAGATTTGGCGTAATCACACTGACATGAGGGAAAAAGCGAATCAACTCTTGACAGAGTTCACTAACAGCTACATCGTGCGTTTCCTTGCAGACCAAAACGGGGTCCAATACCACAGGCACTCCTGGACGTTGCTTGATAAAGTCCAAGGCCTTCTCAGCCACACTGACAGTAGGAAGAAGGCCAATCTTAATTCCTGCAAACTCGACATCACGTAAGCTATCCAATTCATGTTGAAAAATGGCATCGTCAGTTGGAAAGACTTCAAAGCCCTTTTCGGTCAAGGCCGTCAAACAAGTCACTGCTACAAAGCCATGCAGACCATTTAAGGTATAGGTAGCCAAATCAGCTGATAAACCACCACCACTAAAAATATCATTCCCAGAAAGGGCTAAAATACGATTATTCTTCATAACGAATCTCCTTTAAATACAAGCCATTCGGTGCAGCCGTTGGACCTGCAAGTTTTCTGTCCTTCTTCTCCAAAATCAAGTCAATCTGCTCAACTGGCATTCGATTATTTCCTATTTTGAGCAGCGTCCCCACCATATTGCGAATCTGCTTATACAAGAAACCATTTCCTGAAAAGGTAAAGGTCAAAAATTGGCCTGTCTCATCAACACTAAGGCTGGCTTCTGTAATAGTCCGAACCTTGTCCTCTACACTGGTTCCAGATGCTGTAAACCCAGTAAAATCATGGGTTCCTTCTAATTTCTTGGCAGCTATCTGCATTCGCTCCACATCGAGGGGATAGGGAAAGTGAGTAGCATAGTGACGGCGCATCGGATTTTTAGGACGCCCCCTATCCACGATAAACTCATATGTCTTGCTATGTTTTGCATAACGACAATGAAAATCATCCGCCACAATCTCAATCGAAATCACATCGATATCTTCTGGTGACTGGGTATCCAGAGCAAAACGGAGTTTTTCCACATCCATCTGATAGGGCAGATCAAAATGAATAACCTGTCCCAGAGCATGGACCCCACTATCCGTCCTACCAGCACCATGAACAGTGATGGCTTGCCCCTTATTGAGTCTCATTAAGGTTTTTTCGATTTCCTCTTGAACGCTCCGCGCATGAGGCTGGCGCTGAAAACCAGAAAAGGCATAACCATCATAGGAAATGATTGCTTTATATCTTGTCATAACTTCTATTTTATCAGGAAATAAAAGTGTAAACAAGTTTAAAAACCAATAATTGTCTGGGTACAAAATTCCCAAAAAGAAAAACTTAGGAAACCAATCCTAAGCTCTCTTTTGAAGTGCGTACATAACAAAGATAGAAGTGACAATCAACCAACATCCTAAAATGGTGAAGACCAACATACCGTTTTGAGTCACCAAGCCAATCGCACCAAGAATAAAAGGTGTCGTAAAGGCCCCAAAGCTACATCCTAGCACTGCAAAAGATGTTGCCTGATTAAGGAGCTTGGCTGGTATTCTTTCAGAAAGAAGCTGAAAGACAGTGGTCAAGGCCACACTGTAGGAAAAACCTGCCACAACACTTCCAACTACCATCACACCCAATGACGGAGACAAGGCAATCACAATCTGCCCCAATCCAAAGGTGATACCTGACCAAAGGAGCAACCTTTCTTTAAACAGAGAGATAAAGAAAGAAAAACTCACACCTGCCAAGATACCAATCAACTGCATGATACTTAAAACCAAACTCGATAACTGGGCATCCCCTAGACCTCTTTCCACCATCAGACTAGGAATACGAATGGTGATAGCTGTATTGGTGCAGACAACAACTGCTGCTTCGACAGCCAATAGAAAAATTAGGCCTTTCATCTGTCCTGTCAAACGAGTCGTTTCGGTCTCTTTTTTCTTTGTTTCTTTCTTTTCTTTCCCATAAGGGACAAAGAGCAGATAAAGGATCAATACTAAAAATCCCGCACTGTAGGCCAAGAAGGTCACTGTCCATCCCAAGGATAAGAGTTGACCGACCACTAGAGTCAAAATCGATGCCCCGACAACTTCAGCTGATCCGCGAAGACCCAACATCTGGATCCGTGTCTTTCCATGATAGCGTTCACTGATGATGGAAATGGCCTTAGCATTGATCATCCCAACACCCAAGCCAAATAAAATCCGCATCGCAAAGACAAAGTTGTACTCCTGATACCAGAAGGGGGCTGTTCCTCCTATAGAGAGGATGAGAAGCCCTAGACTAATCTGAAGACGCTCAGGAAATAACCGCTCCAAAAACCCATTTAAAACCAGCATAATCATAATTCCAAAAGAAGGAAGACTGACCAGGAGCTCGATTTGTTCTTTGGGATAGCCTTGATAGTAGTCAAACATGGCTGGCAGAGCACTTGAGATGGAGAAGGAGGTAATCAAAACGAGGGAGAGGGCCAAAATACTAGCCCGTTCTAAATATTGTTTCATGAATTTTCTTTCTGTATATTTCTCACTGTTTATCCTTTTAAAAGGAAGATGGCAAGAAAAGAAGGAGCCCGATTGAACTAGAGACTCCGTCCTAACTTTCCTAATAGGAAGACTATTTTCGCTTGATTTGCTTGATCAGATAGAAGATGAAGCCTGCAACCATATACGCTGCAAAAATGATCAAACACCATTTGATAACCACGTCCCAACCCTTGTTCACATTTAAAAAGAAATATGGGAAGGGATTGTCCTTGGAATTCGGAATATTGAGTTTTAAGACCAGGCCGTTAAACAAGGCAAAAATCATATAAACCAAGGGCAAGATGGTCCATAAGACTGGATCCCAGATCTTGTATTCCCCACGTTTATCAAAGAAGAGGGTGTCTGCTAAAAACCAGAGTGGAACGATATAATGGCAAAGGAAATTTTCCACACGGTAAAAGTCTGTCGCAATCGGAGCAAGCATAAAATGGTAAATCACACAGGTAATCATGATACTCATGGTAACACCACCCTTGAGACGAAGCAAGGTCGGACTTTGCCAATTTTCACCTGAACGACTCATCACACGGAGCAGATAACCCGTGAAAATCGTTACCAAAAGATTGGACAACACTGTATAGTAAAGGAGCATACCAAAGCCACCGTGTTTGGTAATCTCCAAATAAACTCCTGTAAATGCCGCTAAGAACAAGAGGACACGACTATAAAAGATAAATTTATAATTCAGTTTCATGGCTAGATTTTCTTAACAAATTCTGACTTGAGTTTCATAGCTCCAAAACCATCAATCTTACAGTCGATGTTGTGGTCACCTTCTACGATACGGATATTTTTAACGCGAGTTCCTTGTTTCAAATCCTTTGGCGCACCTTTTACTTTCAAGTCTTTGATAAGGGTTACAGTATCGCCGTCAGCCAATTTATTTCCATTGGCATCGATAGCAACAACACCTTCTTCTACTTCTGCAACTTCTGCAGGATTCCACTCATAGGCACACTCTGGGCAGACTAAGAGACTTCCGTCTTCGTAGACATATTCTGAATTGCATTTTGGGCAATTTGGTAAGTTGTTCATAAGTCCTCCTAAAACTAACAATTATTCTTTAAAATTCATATGTTATTGAACAGCAACTATTATACCGTAAAATCCTACATTTGACAATGTATCCTAAGTCCAGCAAACAAAAAATCATGCAACTTTTTACAGTTACATGACTTTTAAAAGATGATTGTTCATGGGTACTTATCAAGCACCTCATGATAAAAGGGGTAGCAACTATATCTTACAGACCAGGAGCTTGTCCAAGTTCTGCTGTAAGCATCCAAACTGTTTTCTCAAGTTCAGCCTTAGCACCAACAAAGATATCGTTTGTAACATCATCGCCTTCTTCGTCAGTCACATCCAAAGCCTTTTGGAAAAGACTGATGAGGTAGCGATAAATAGCTAGAACACGTTCCAAGCTTTCTTCAACGTTACGGAATTCTCCTTCTTCTTCTTCGATTTCACTGTGTTGAAGGAATTCTGTCAAAGTTGAGTAAGGTTTGCCACCAAGGGTAATTAAACGTTCGCTGATTTCGTCAAGATAACCATCAAGGCTGTCCATGTATTCATCCATTTTTGGATGCCATACGAGGAAACCACGACCACGCATATACCAGTGTACTTGGTGAAGGGCAATGTGAGCCACATACAAGTCCGCTACTGCTTGGTTCAATACTTCCTTTGTTTTTACCAATGCTACTGGCGCTGTCTTAGATAATGTTGTTACGTCTTTTAATGCATCTTTTTTCAATTCAACCATTTTTTTCACCTCATAATATTATTTTTGTAACCATATTTATTGATTACTACCTCAGTATACTACACCTAGTAGACAAAAGCAAGAAAATTAACCCATATTAAAAAAGTTGTAATAGACTGATAATTTAAGAAAAATATACAGTCTTTAAAAAAAAGACAGTCTTAGAAGACTGTCTGAAATAACTTAGATTATTTTACAAAGTCAAGCAATGCCAAAAAGCTTTCAGCTTCAAGTGACGCACCGCCAACAAGGGCACCGTCAACGTCTGGGCAAGCCATGTATGAAGCAACGTTTTCAGGTTTAACAGAACCACCGTATTGAACACGAACTTTGTCAGCAACTTCTTGACCAAAGTCAGCAGCTACAACGTCACGAACAACTTTACACATTTTTTGTGCATCATCTTGTGAAGCTGATTTACCAGTACCGATAGCCCAGATTGGCTCATAAGCGATAACTGATGCAGCAACTTGTTCAGCTGTCAATCCAGCCAAAGCAGCAGATACTTGAGCACCTACGAATTCAGCAGCTTTACCAGCTTCGTAAGTTTCAAGTGACTCACCACAACAGATGATTGGAAGCATACCGTTTGCAAAGATTGCTTTTGCTTTTTTGTTGATGTCTTCGTCAGTTTCATGGAAGTAGTCACGACGTTCTGAGTGACCGATAACAACGTAGTCAGTACCGATTTCTTTCAAAACTTGTGGGCTTGTTTCACCAGTGAACGCACCTGCATTTTCAAAGTAGCAGTTTTGAGCAGCAACTTTAAGGTTTGATCCTTTAGCAGCAGCAAGAACAGCTGTCAAATCAACCGCAGGAGCTGCGATACCTGCTTCAACAAGGTCTGATGAAGGAAGTTTTGATGCAACGGCTTCAACAAATGCTTTTGCTTCTTCTGGATTTTTGTTCATTTTCCAGTTACCAGCGATAAATGGTTTACGTGACATTTCACATACCTCTTTTTTCATTTTATTCACTATTATTCTATCATATTTATAAGGAGCTTGCAAACCTTACTCTAATTTTCAAAATTTTTCAAGCGACTAATTTTGCCACAAATTCATGGCATCAAGGAAATCATCCGAAGCCTGAACTTGTTTGGGATTGTTCGCTTCTCGCTCTGCTCGTTTGGCCTCTACTTGGGCAACAGACTGAATGCCTTCGTGGCGCCAGTTTCGTAAGATTGCCTGAATATATTTCCAGTTTGGCTTCCCATTGAGGACGGCCTCTCGGAGAGCTTCCTTAATCAAATCCGCCTTAACTCCGTCTTCTTTGACCGTCTTGGAAAGATCCTCGATTTCAAATGGTGTTAATAAGCGTCCCAATTCCTGCTGAAAAGTTTCAACCAGATCCTTCAACTGATTCTGCGGGTTTGGAGCAGTTGTAGCTAGAGTTTGGCTATCCAACAAGCTATCCAAGCGTTCAAAAGCCAAACTAGCATCAAAAATCAGCTCAATTTCCCCGTTTAGTTCAATGGTTCGATATTGTAGTAACCCATTTTCAGTCAAATTCGAAATAGATTGGTTGACATCTGCCACTTCTTTCCCAATGATTTCAGCAATCTGGCTAGGCGAAACATCTCCTAGGGCTGTGGTATTTTGTAAATAGAAAAATTGCCAGACGAGAAAATCTTCGCTGGAAGGAAAGAGTTCCTTAAAATGCAAGAGCAGGGCACTTGGCAAAACCAAGTTCCCTGATTTAAAAGCGTCAAAATATGTCATAATTCCTCTTATAAATATCCAAATGAAGCTGCATCGTCCTCTACCTTTTTCCAGTCAAAAGGAGTTTCCTGATAAACAGCATAATTAACCCAGTTACTGAAAAAGAGGGCAGCTGATGAAGACCAACAGAGACACGGTGTCTCATTCACATCATCATTTTTGAAGTAATTTTCCGGAATGTTAGGATTAAGTCCTGCCTCACAATCACGAAAATACTCTTTTGCTAGAGTATCACGGTCATATTCTAAATGACCAAAACTATAAATCTCACGAAGATCCCGACTAGCTAAAATAGAAACACCGACTTGTTCTCCCTCAGAGAGGATTTCCAGATTGGTTTTTCCCAATATCTCTTCCTTATAGATTTCTGTATAACGAGAATGGGGAGCTACATAGCTATCATCAAACCCACGAAAGAGTAGATGGCCCTCTTTCAAGGTATCCTGCGGGTAAATACCTGACAGCTTCTGCTCCATCTGGTATTTTTCAACTCCATAGCGAGCATAAAGACCTGCTTGGGCACCCCAACAGATATGCAGGGTAGAAAAAACATGCGTCTTGGACCATTCGATGACCTGTTTAAACTCCTCCCAGTAGTCCACCTCCTCAAAAGGTAAGTGCTCCACTGGAGCTCCCGTGATGATCATTCCATCAAAAAAGTCATTCTTAACTTCTGAGAAGGTCTTATAGAAGGTCTCCATATGTTCGGCACGAGTCGTCTTTGAACGATGCGTTTCCATATACAAGAAATCGATATCTAACTGAAGAGGCGTATTGGCCAAATGCCGCAAGAGTTGTGTTTCTGTCACAATCTTTTGAGGCATCAGATTTAGAATCAAAATCTTCAAAGGTCGAATATCTTGGTGAGCAGCCCGTTGATCATCCATGACAAAGATATTCTCTGTCCTTAGAATCTCAACAGCAGGTAATTTTTTTTCAATCCGAATCGGCATAATATCCTCCTAACTGTACTCTTTTAGAAATAATTGAATGTGTTTGAAGTCAAATCTCAAACACTTAGTCCTTTTATTATACTGCAAGAAGATATAGTTTTCAATTATAGTTTTTCTCTAACTAGCTATAGTTTGTTTATATAGCAGATGAAGAGAAAACAGCCCCAAGGACTGTTTTTCATTAATAATGCATAAGTACCTTGTAATCGTAATCTCCGATTTTTTCACGGCCTTTAAGCTCATCAAGTTCAATCAAGAACGCACAACCGGCTACAACTCCGCCAAGTCTTTCAATCATTTCAATGGTTGCCTTGACAGTACCACCTGTCGCCAAGAGGTCATCTACGATGAGAACGCGTTGACCTGGTTTGATGGCATCCGCGTGCATGGTCAAGGTATCAATACCGTACTCTTTTTCATAGTCAGCTGAAATGACTTCACGTGGCAATTTTCCTGGTTTACGAACAGGTGCAAAGCCAATCCCCAACTCAAAGGCAACGGGACAGCCAACAATAAATCCGCGAGCCTCTGGTCCCACAATCATGTCGATTTTCTTGTCAGTTGCATACTGAACAATTTCACGAACAGCGTAGCTATAAGCATTTCCATCTGCCATCAAAGGGCTGATATCACGGAAGGTAATACCTTCCTTAGGATAATTTTCAATCGTTGCGATATAATCTTTTAAATTCATCTTTTTCTTTCTTTCAAAGTTTTTTACTCTCTATTATACCACATTTTCTGTGAAAGAAGAAGAGGAAAAGCACTATTCTCTTGCTCCATCAGGTTATTAATGGAGTTATTTTTCCTGGAGTGAACTTATCATCAAAAAAACGAGCACTTTCGCACTCGTTCTCTGATATAAACTACTGATTAAAGTGAGTTTACGTCAACCTTGATACCAACACCTTGAGTAGTTGTGATAGTCAAGTTTGTTACGTAAGTTCCTTTAGCTGTAGCTGGTTTTGCTTTTTGGATTGTTTCGTTGAAAGCTTTGAAGTTTTCAACCAATTTTTCAGCTTCAAATGATACTTTACCGATGATTGCTTGAACGTTACCCGCACGGTCAGCACGGTAAGTGATTTTACCACCTTTAGACTCTTCAACTGCTTTAGCAACATCCATTGTTACAGTACCAGTTTTAGGGTTTGGCATCAAGTTACGTGGTCCAAGGACACGTCCAAGACGTCCAACAAGAGCCATCATGTCAGGTGTAGCGATAACTACGTCGAAGTCCAACCAACCGTCGTTGATTTTTGCAACAAGGTCATCTTCACCAACAAAATCTGCACCAGCAGCTTTTGCTTCTTCAGCTTTTGCACCACGTGCGAAAACAAGAACGCGTGAAGTTTTACCAGTACCGTTTGGCAATACCATTGCTCCACGGATTTGTTGGTCAGCCTTTTTAACGTCGATGTTCAAGTTGTAAGCAACTTCTACAGTTGCGTCAAATTTTGCAAAGTTAGTTTCTTTTGCAAGTGCTACAGCTTCTTCTACACTGTATGCTTTTGTGCTGTCGATCTTTTCAAGAGCAGCACGAAGTTGTTTGCTTTTTTTAGCCATTTTCTATTCTCCTTGTAAGTGGTTCAATCGATTTTCATCTCCCACGTCACTTCTCGAAATGATGAAGTCTTGCGGGTTATATTGGGGGTGTTATTGATTAGTCAACAACAGTGAATCCCATAGAACGAGCAGTACCTTCGATCATACGCATTGCAGACTCAATGTTTGCTGCGTTCAAATCTGGCATCTTAGTTTCTGCAATTTCTTGTACTTGTGCACGAGTAACTGTAGCAACTTTAGTTTTGTTAGGTGTACCTGATCCTTTTTCAACACCTGCAGCTTTTTTCAAAAGAACAGCAGCTGGTGGTGTTTTTGTAACGAAAGTAAATGATTTGTCTTCGTATACTGAGATAACAACTGGAATGATCATCCCAGCTTGGTCAGCTGTACGAGCGTTGAACTCTTTTGTGAATCCCATGATGTTGATACCAGCTTGACCAAGAGCAGGTCCAACTGGTGGAGCTGGTGTAGCTTTACCAGCAGGGATTTGCAATTTTACAAGTTTTTCGACTTTTTTAGCCATTTTTAAATCCTCCTTTGTGGTTTTGGCGGTAATTAGAGATTTTTACCTCCCACAAGTATGCTTTACACATACCTTTCTATTATACACTATTTATCTAAAAATGCAAGAGAAAAATTACTTTTTTAATCGACGTAATCTCCGCCTTCAAAGCCATAGTACTCTTCCAAACTGAGACCACTTGCAGCAATTTCTTTGGCTTCTTTTCCGACGTAGCGAAGATGCCATTCTTCCGCCATGTAGCCAGTCTCTTTTTCCTTGCCTTTGAGATAGCGAACAACAAAGCCATAGTCAGCCGCATGATCCAAGAGCCACTGGGCCGCCTTTTCTTCAGTAACTAAATCTCCATCTGTCCCAATAAGGTCAAATGCAAGACCTGTTTGGTGTTCACTATAACCTGGGCGAGCTGAGTAGCGATCAGCAGCTTCCTTACCATCTTGATTCACATAGTCTTGATAAAGTTTGGTTTGAGTTTCATAACTTCTAAAACCACTGTAGTGATCGCTGATTGGGTAGCCAGCTGCTTGCATTGCTGCAATGAGCTTCAGCAACTCTGCTTTAGCTGTTGGATTTTCTCCTGGATTATAGTCTTTTGACAAAGGATAGTGCTTATTAGCTATGACGATTTCATCGTACTTCCCTTGAATACTATAGTAGTCTCCCTTATTGACAACTTCTGCCTTTTTCTGACTAGAGGCTTGAGATTTGCTCCCTACAGTTCCTTCAGGTTGACTAGTTTGTTCCGTTTTTTGAGTGTTTTCTTCATTTTTAGGTTTTTCTTGAGAACATGCTGCTAGGGTTACTGCCAGCAAACCAGATAAAACAATGTATCTTTTTTTCATTTTTTCTTCCTCTCTTAGACCAAGTGCTTCTCTAATTCATCGGATAAGGCTTTAATCATTTGTTCCAACTCATGGGATTTCACTTGGCAATCTTCTGCCGCCATTTCTTCCCAAGGCACCCACCAGACTGGCCCACGGCCATTCAATCCATGCCCTTTCATATCACCTGACCGTCTTGGAAAGAGGTGCCAGTGAGCGTGGGCATCTCCATTTCCTAAAAGTTCGATGTTCATCTTTTCAGCTTTAAACGTTTTGGCAACAGCTTCTTGGACCAAACTCATTTCCTCTAGAAAACGCAATTTTTCAGAAGTCTCCATATGGTGGAGTTCTGTGACATGCTCCTTTGCTAGAAATAAGGTATAGCCCTTAAAGTATTGGTGGTCTCCAATAACAACATAGCCTGTTTCTAGTTCTTTTACAAAGTAGGGGTTTTCCCCTGCCTTAATCCATTCAATTCTCTGACAGATTAAGCACATATTAGTCTACCAATGCACTCTTGAGATAGGCATCAACCATACGCTCAGTCGCCACGACCGAATCAATGTGTGTTCGTTCGTAAGAGTGACTGGATTCAATACCAGCTCCAAGGAGGGCGTGTTTGACCTCTGCTCCTGCTGACATAGCTGCCGAAGCGTCCGATCCGTAAAATGGATAGATGTCGAGCTTAAATGGAATACCTTGCTCTTTCGCCAAAGCTACCAAGTGTTGACGGAAGTCATAGTGATAGGGGCCTGAAGCGTCCTTGACACAGATAGACACTGTATACTCATCCGTCTGCTGGTCATCGCCCATAGCTCCCATATCTACAGCTAGATATTCCACCACTTGAGTTGGAATATTGGAGTTGGCACCGTGACCAACCTCTTCAAAGACTGAAAAGGCAAAATGAGTTGTTACTGGCAACTCAATTCCCTCCTCCTTATAAACACGAAGAAGATTGAGCAGAATTGCCGCGCTGACCTTGTCGTCCAAGTGACGAGACTTGATAAAACCAGTCTCTGTCACGACAGTTCGCGGGTCAAAGCTGATAAAATCACCGATCTCAATGCCCATGGCGCGGGTTTCTTTTTCATTGGTCACTTTTGCATCCAAACGCACTTCCATATTGTCCTGCGTACGTTCTGCAGTTCCTGCATCCTTGTAGACATGACAAGAAGTCTGATGGATGAGGATGGTCCCAGATACCGTTTTACCTGTGCTAGCCACATGAACGGTACAGTTTTCTCCCTCAATCATGTTCCAAGGAAAACCACCGATCCGGTCCAATTTGAGACGTCCATCAGGTTTGACAGCACGTACAATGGCTCCGAGTGTGTCCACATGGGCAGTTACATAGCGATGTTGTTCATCGTTTTGACCTTTGATTGTTACATTGACACCACCCTTAGCTGTTCGAATAGGCTGGTAACCAAGTTTCTCTAAAGTATAGACTAGATAGTCTGAGATCTCACGAGTAAAGCCCGTTGGAGATGCAATAGCGGTTAGTTCTTTGATATAGTTTATAGTCTGATTCATTTCTTCACCTCTTTCCTACCATTATAACATTTTTCTAGTCAGACTCCTTCTCAAAAGGAGAAAAACTGTGTTTAGTTGCTTTCACTATAGATTCATGTTATAATACAAATACTTTGATTATGAAAGGAAAGTAAAAATATGAAATCATACTTTAAAGTATCACTAGCCCTTGTGGCTTCACTTGTCCTCCTACTCGGATGTTCCAAACAAGCATCAACACCTACCAACAGCAGTACCAAAGAAGACACAACAACTCAGTCAAGTGAGAGCAAACAAAGCAGCCAACAATCATCTGAAAAGAAGGAAACAACTAAGACACATACCTTTGTAAACAAAAATAATTCTGGAATCACTTCTACCTTGGTTTATACTGTAGAGGGGGACAATGTTATCAAGCAATCAGCTAATAACATTGCTGATCCTGAAATCCTTGGTGCAACTCCAGAAGATGTCAAGAGTTTTATCGAAGAAAAGTACAAAGGTTATAATGGACTCAAAGGTGTTAAACAAACGATTGAAATCAAAGATGGAAAAGTTGTTCAAGATCTAGAAGTTGATTTCTCAGTTGCAAGCATTAGCGAACTTAGAAAAGCACTTCCTGAAGAATATTCTGGTATCGGTAATCGTGTCAGTTTCTCAAATTCTAAAAAAGCACTGGAAAAAATGGGATTCACAGAAAAGACGAACTAATCTCCCAAAATTTCATATAGACTAGTGTAGGTCCACCCCAAAAGTTAGACACAACTCTGACTCTTGGGGTATTTTACTATATTCCTAACTGATGAGTCCGATAGATTCCTCCAAATCCCATAAAAAGTGCATTTAAAACTTCCCACTTTTCAATCCATACGATAAAAAATTTTTGAAACAGATAGAGACAAAACTTTAATCGTCAGACTAGTTTCTGTTCATTGTCATGTCAAATCAGATGAGAGGGGAGGTCTAGTTGATTTTGTAGTAGAATCATGTTATAATACAAAATACTTTGATTATGAAAGGAAATTTTATGAAAACTCTTGTTAAAACTTCACTAGCCCTAGTGGCTTCACTTGTCCTCCTGCTCGGATGCTCCAAACAAGCATCTACACCTGCTAGCAGCAGTACCAAAGAAGACACAACAACTCAGTCAAGCGAGACCAAACAAAGCAGCCAACAATCATCTGAAAAGAAAGATGAGACAGAAACCCACACATTTGTTCACAATAGCAATCCCGGAAGAACTTCTACCTTGACATACACTGTTAAGGGGGATGATGTTGTAAAACAAGAAGTCTATAATGTTTTTGACCCTGAAATACTGGACAAGTCAGCAGAAGAGATTAAAGAACTTATCGTGAAAACTTATAAAAAGGAGGAAGGACTTAAAGGCATTACACAAAATATCGAATTCAAAGATGGAAAAGTCATCCATAGCATGGAGGTTGACATGACTGTTGTGAATCTCGAAGAGATGAAAAAAGCAATGCCAAATGAAGTTTCTGGCTCTGGAAGCCGTGTAAGTTTCCTAAAAACTAGAAAAATGCTTAAAGAGGCTGGTTATACTGAACAAACCAACTAACGAGTCGTGCTTATACAAAAAATTCTTGGTCGTTGACCAAGAATTTTTTTATTCCATCTCAAAAACATCACTCTCTTGTTTGTTTGGTAGAACCAGCGAAAGCAAGATTCCGATAATAGCTGGCACTAGCCATGGAAGAGAGGCTGACGCAAACGGAAGGGCATTAATCAGATTTTCAAGAAACTCAATCTTAAAGGAACTTCCAAGAACGCTTGCAAGAGCAATAGCTGTAACAAGGCTAATGGTTAACTGCATGCCCGGTTTTGATAAGGGTACAAACTTATTCACAATCACGATCATCACAATGGAGATGGTGATTGGGTACAAGATTACAAGTACTGGCACTGAGTACTTAATGATTGCATCAAGGCCAAGATTAGCAATAGCAAACCCAATCAAGGTAAAGGCAGTTGCATAGACCTTGTAACTGATTTGTGGGAAACGTCCGTTAAAGAACTCTGCTGTCGACACAATCAAGCCAACTGTCGTTGTGAAACAGGTTACAGTTACCATAACAGCAAGAAAGAGCTGAGCTGTTGAACCAAAGATTTCCTGAGTTGCTTGTGACAAGATATAAACGCCTGGTGTTCCACCCTTCATCACTTCTGCTGGTACTGGGAAATGATTTCCAAGGAATCCTAAACCGATGTAGAGAGCGCTAAAGGCAAGAGCTACCACAATACCAACAACCCAAATAGTTGAGATGTATTCTTTCTTACTTGAAAATCCAAGTTGTTTCAAGGTTTGAACAGCAATCACACTAAAGGCCACTGAAGCAAGAGCATCCAAGGTATTATAACCTTCTAGGAAACCTGTACCAAAGGCAGAAGCTTGATAAGCAGCTGACGCAGTTTGAGGACTTGTTCCACCGTATTTGAAGGCACCTAGTACAACCAAGATAACGATCAACAAAGCAAAGACTGGTGTCAAGATTCGTCCGATACGGTCCAAAATCTTTGATGGATTGAGTGAAATCAGATAGGCTGCGGCAAAGTAAAGCACGGTAAAGATAATCAATCCTAGGCCTTTATTTGCTTCAGACAAGAGGGGACTAATCCCAACTTCGTAAGCTGTTGTTGCTGTACGTGGAATGGCAAAGAAGGGGCCAATCGATAGATAGAGGACTGCAAGATAAAGTGTCGCAAACCAAGGTGAGATTTTCTTAGAAATCTCGTGAATGTATCCTTTAGGATTGAGCGTTCCGATGATGAGCGTTAGGACAGCAATCCCAACACCCGAAAATACAAAACCTGCGATGGCAGGAAGAAACTGTTCTCCAGATAGGGCACCTAGAGAAGGCGGAAAAATCAAGTTCCCCGCACCAAAAAATATTCCAAACAGGAGCAAGCCTGTTAGGGCACCTTTTTTAGCCATAAAAATCTCCTTCATATTTCTAAAATACTGACCTAGTATACCATGATTAAGACTCTGAAAAAAGTATCCAAAATTAATCATTGAATGTTTTCAATATTTTTAAAAATAAGAATTATCTAAAAACAAAATCCCTCACTCAGTTGGAACCGAGCAAGGGAAGACTAGGATCTATCGCCATATAGGTTTAAAGATTTTCAAAGACCGTCATTCCGCCTTGGACATTGATAACGTCATAACCTTGTTCAGCTAGAAATTGACAAGCACGTGCTGACCTCATCCCAGATTTACAAATCACGTAGTAAAGCTGGTCTTTGTCTAGTTGTTCATAAGTATCAGCCAATTGACTAAGTGGTAGGTTTTGAGCACCTTCTAAATGAAGCGTCTGGAACTCTTCTACTTCTCTCACGTCCACTAGAGAAAGTTGCTCATTTTGATAAAGCTGGTAAAAATCGTTAAAAGTAATTTCTTTCATTTTGTTTCTCCAAGAATCTTTTGAATTCTTTTTTTCAAATCGGGCACTACTTCTGACTCAAACCAAGGATTTTTGGCCATCCAGATTTGATTTCGTGGTGAGGGGTGCACCAGAGGGAAAAATTCTGGTAGATAGTCTTTGTAGTGTTTTACCCGTTCTGTCACCTTGCCACTAACTTTTTCATGTAAATAATAGGCTTGGGCATATTGTCCAATCAAGAGAGTTAATTGGATATCGGGCAACTCTTGCAAGAGTTGTGGGTGCCATTTTTCGGCAAAGCCTTTACGAGGTGGAAGGTCGCCTGACTTGCCATGCCCCGGAAAGTAGAAATCCATGGGCAGAACTGCAAAATAACCTGAATTGTAAAAGGTGTCCTCATCCACACCTAGCCACTCACGCAAGCGATCGCCACTCTTATCCTTCCAATAAATCCCAGCTTCTTGCGTTTTAAGCCCAGGAGCCTGACCGACAATATTGATACGGGCAGTTTTTGGCACCGCAAAGAGAGGTTCGATTCCGCGTTCTGTATAGCTGGTATTTTGCGGATCCGCCATAATGGCTTGCTTGATTCTTTCAATTTGAGACATCTGTTTTCCCTCCAAAAAGAAGTCCAAGCATACAATCTCAGACTTCTATCATTTTATTTGATCAGTTCATAAATAGCTTCAGCATAGATTGCTGCTGCTCGGAAGAGATCGTCCAAGGCGATAAATTCGTTGGCTTGGTGCATGGTATCGATTGAGTCTGGGAACATCGCACCGTAGGCAACCCCACGTTCCAGTAAACGACCAAAGGTACCACCACCGATGACTTGCTCGTGACCTTTAAGACAAGTTTGTTTTTCATAAACATTCAACAAGGTTTGCACAAGTGGATCTTCCATCGGTACATAGTGAGGGGTGTGACCGTGTTCAGAAAGGCTAACAGAAGCAACTGGCAAGTTTTCAAGGATTGACTTGATTTGCTCTGGACTTGTTCCTTTTGGATAACGGAAGTTGAGGGCAATCGTATTGTCAGCACTTGTTTCATCAAAGCGGAAGACACCGGCATTCATAGAAAGGGCACCCATCTTTTCATCTACATGAGCAACCTTGAGATTTGTACCCTCATGGTCGTTCAAAAGAATCTTACCAGCGATGTTAAGGTAGTCTTTTGCAGGTCCTGCAAAGTCAAACTGGCTGAGGAAAAGGGCAAGGTAGGTCGCACCATTGACACCTGATGCAGGCATAGCACCATGAGCTGATTTACCAATCACAGTCACCTTGTACTGGCCGTTTTCTTCTTGGAGTTCTCCTCTGAGTTTGTGTTCTGTAACAAAAGCATCTAGTTTAGCTTGCAAGTCAGCCAAGTCACCTGAAACAACTGCTGTTGCTGATTCAGGTACCATGTTTTCACGCAAACCACCTGTGAAGCTGTGAAGGCGAGCTGCACCAGTATTTTCACCTGCAAAATGGAGATATTCTGTGATATTCCCTTTTTCACCATTGATGATAGGGAATTCAGCATCTGGAGAGAAACCGAAGTCTGGTTTCGCAAGTCCTACATGTTCAAAGTAGTAGTCCATGTCTGCCCAGCCTGATTCTTCATCTGTTCCGACGATGAAACGAACTTTTTTAGAAGTTGGAAGCCCCAATTCTTTGATGATTTTCAAACCATAGTAACAAGCTGTTGTAGGCCCCTTGTCGTCTGAAGCTCCACGCGCATAAAGGCGACCGTCTTTGATAGTTGGTGTATAAGGGTCCGTGTCCCAACCGCTACCAGCTGGCACCACGTCCATGTGAGCAAAGATTCCGAGAACTTCTTCTCCTTCACCAAACTCAAAATGTCCTGCGTAGTTATCAACATTTTTAGTTGGATAGCCATCACGGTCTGCGATTTCAAGGAATTTTTCCAAGGCTTTTACTGGACCAGGTCCAAATGGATGCTCAGCATCGGCTTTGCTGTCATCACGTTCTGAGTTGATTTCCAAAAGGCTAAACAAGTCAGCCAAGAGGTCTTCTTTGCGTTTTTCTACTTCTGCTGTAAAATCAATAACTGTCATTTTTTCTTCCTATCTCTTCTCGATAATTTCATCTACTGGCAAGCGGTAGCTTGGTTCCAATTTCTCATCTGTGTATCCAACTGTGATCAAGAGTTCTGGACGGAATCGGTCTTCAATGTCCAAAACTTCGTTGGCTTTTGATTTGTCAAATCCAAGAATAATGTTAGAACCGATTCCTTGGTCTGTCAGAGCCAAAACCAAGTTCATGGCAACCAAACCTGCATTGAGGGCTAGGTAGTCGCTGACTTGTTGTTCACTGTAACGCGCAAATTCAGCTGGCAGATTCTTCATAAAATATTGAAGTTGCTCTTCAGAGAAGTTATTAGCGCCGCCAACTCGGGCAATCTTACGAGCACGTTTAGCCAAATCTGTGTCGGTAAACAAGGCAATGGTTACAGGTGCTGCTGATACCTGCTCAAAGTTCGAACCATAAGCCAATTTTGCCAATTCAGCATTTTTCTCACGAACAACCACAAACTTCCATGGCTGGCTGTTGTGGGCACTTGGGGCCAAGGTTGCGATTTCGATAGCCGTACGCACATCTTTGGGATCTACCGGTTTATCAGTAAAATGCTTAGTCGTTTGACGTTTTTTATTTAATTCAAGAAATTTCATAATCGATTTCCTTTTCTAATTCTACTGCATCCATTCTACCATATTTTGAAAGAGCTTGCAGAGATTTTTCATAGAAAGAAATTGGAACACGGATGAAGTCCTGGATTTAAACTTATCATTAAAATCAGATTTTTCCTCATCCAGTTCCAACTAATTTTCAGGGGTTTTAAGAAACTAGTCTACCTTATATTCTGACTTTATAGCCTCCAAAAATTTCTTCACATCCTCAACATACCCATGCTTTTCAATTAAACTAGCTAAGAGTTCTAGATTGTGCCCCCGATAGTTGTCATCTCGGCGTAGTTCTTCATACATTTCGATAAAAGGAAGCCCCTTGGACTTGGCCAATTCTAACTCTGCTTCATAGTCATAAGCAACTTTTCGGAATAGAATGTTTACTAATTCCCCATATTCTACTTCTATCACAGCATACTGGGCACGGTGATTTTTTAACGCCTCCCAATTAAAATAGGGCATGCCAATCGACCCTGGATTGATGATTTGTTGCCCTTGACTGCCATAACGAAGCAACTGCTTGTGAACATGACCATAGACTGCCACATCAACTTCATCATCTAGGAGTTGGTCAAATTTCTCTGTATCATTCTCAACTAGCAAGTCACCACCATAGTTCTTATTTGGCAAATTATGAGAAAGAGAAAAACGCAGTCCGTCAACTTCTCTCTTTTCTAGCATAGGTAAGCTTCGTAGCCAGTCAATCGTTGCAGGATCCATTCGCTCCATCAAATACTGCGTCATACGCAAGAGCTGGACTTCCTGTGGGTCTTCCAAGCCATATTGCCCATCTAAAGCCTCAAGGACACAATCATCCCAATTGCCTCGAACACTTGTAGTGATAGAAAGTTCCTTTAACAGAGCGACCAAGTCATTTGCACCTGGACCAGGGAGGAAAATGTCTCCCATGAGCCAGTATTCACTGACTCCTTGTGCTTTAGCATCTGCAATCACTGCTTCTAAGGCAGTCACATTTCCATGAATATCTGATAAAATTGCGATTTTATGGTTCATCATAATCTCCTTTTGTTTGGTAGTCCACTCTTTCTTCCGCCACTTGAGCCAATTCCACTTCTTCCTGAGGGTTCAACTTTCTTTTCACATCTTCTGCGACTGCTCTTGGCACACCCACTTCGACAATTTCATCCACACTAGCTTCCTTGATTTTAGTGAGAGATTTAAAATGCTTCATGAGATTCTGTTTGCGTTTAGGTCCCAGACCGTCAATCCCATCCAGTTGTGAAGAAAAGGAATTTTTTGAGCGCAGTTGGCGGTGGAAGGTGATAGCAAAGCGGTGCACCTCATCCTGGATGCGTTGGAGGAGAAAGAATTCTTGAGAATTGCGAGACAACTCCACCACTTCCAGTGGATCTCCAAAGAGCAGTTCATGGGTTTGGTGCTTGTCATTCTTTTGCAGACCTGCAATTGGGATATCCAAACCTAGCTCTTCTTGGATGACTTGCTTTGCGATATTGACTTGACCTTGTCCCCCATCAATCACAATCAAATCTGGCGGGGTTAAACCATCACGTTGAACTCGGCCATAACGTCTGCGAATAACCTCTCGCATACTAGCATAGTCATCTGGGCCAACAACCGTTTTTATCTTGTACTTTCGGTAGTCTTTTTTACTCGGTTTGCCATTGACAAAGACCACCATAGCTGAAACAGGACTGGTTCCCATGATATTAGAGTTATCAAAGGACTCGATACGGACTGGGGTCGGGATTTGGAGCAAGCGTCCCAGATTTTCAATAGCTCCTTGGGTCTTTTCGACTGATTTTTCTAGCAGATTGAACTTCTGCTCCAGACTAACACGGGCATTTTTGATGGCTAGATTGACCAGTTGTTTTTTTTCCCCACGTTGGGGTTTGAGAATCTTGGTATCCACCAAGGCCTTGACGGCTTCTTCGTCAATATCCTGCGGAATCAATACTTCATTGGGAACCAGGTGAGATTTTTCTTGATAGAATTGTCCCACGTAGGTCAAGAAGTCCTCATCTGGATCATTGTAGTAGGGGAAAAGATTGACATCCCGCTCGATGAGTTTTCCCTGACGGACAAAGAAAACCTGAACACACATCCAGCCCTTATCCACATAGTAGCCAAAGACGTCCCGATTTTGCAAATCTTTAGCCATGACCCTTTGCTTGGTCCGAAGTGTTCCAATCGCCTGAATCAGGTCACGGTATTCCGCCGCACGTTCAAACTCCATACTTTGAGCTGCGGATGCCATCTTCCCCTTGAGGTCATCGATGATTTTGTCATCCTGTCCTTTTAGGAAATCAGAAACCTCCTGAGCCATGGACTTGAAATAAGCCTCATCTTTCTGACAGATGGTGTGGGCCATACATTGGCCGATATGGTAGTAAAAACAAACCTTAGACGGCGGGTTGGTACATTTCCGAAAAGGAAAAATCCGATCCAGTAGTCGCTTGATTTCATTGGCCGCTCCCACATCAGGATAAGGTCCAAAATAAAGACCTCCGTCCTTTTTGACCTGACGGGTGATAATCAAGCGAGGATAACGCTCATTGGTGATTTTGATGAAGGGATAGGACTTATCATCCTTGAGCATAATATTGTACTTGGGCTTATTTTCCTTAATCAGGTTGATTTCTAGGAGAAGTGCCTCAATATTGGACTCAGTGACGATAAATTCAAAATCCACAATTTCAGACACCAGAGCCTCCGTCTTGGTATCATGACTTCCACGGAAATAAGACCGCACGCGATTGCGCAGATTTTTAGCCTTTCCTACATAAATAATGGTGCCGTTTTTATCCTTGTGAATGTAGCAACCGGGGCTGGTCGGCAAGAGCTCCAGTTTTGATTTGATCAAGTTATTCATAGTTCCATTATAACAAAAAGGCCGTAACAGGACGAACAAAAAGCCCCACCAATCACTTGATGGAGGAGCTTTGATTTCATTTCAGATTGCACCGACTTCATCTAGTCGCTTCTGGTATAGAGTTCTTGAACAGCCTTCACATCCTGAGGCTGAATTCCATAGTAAGAACCTGCTGGCTGCATGACAGAAGTTTCGTTGGTATGATCCAATCCGATGGCATGCCCCAGCTCGTGCTCCGCCGTGTGCACGATCCGTTCATAAGAATAACCATAGTTTGGATTGGATAGATAATAGTGATTCAGGCGAACCGTTACAGATATAAATTGTTTGGTTAACAAATTGGTTTGACT
Organism: Streptococcus oralis; assembly: GCF_023110055.1. GTDB lineage: Bacteria > Bacillota > Bacilli > Lactobacillales > Streptococcaceae > Streptococcus > Streptococcus oralis_BY. The sequence goes on from NZ_JALDVG010000001.1 coordinate 1,002,444, forward strand.
CTCGGCTTGACCTGCTACAGCAGTCGATCCATCATTCATTTCACTTGCCACAATATCTGCCTGACTAGGATCCGCAACCACCTCAAAGGTAAAGGCTCCCGTTTGATTCCAGTTTTTTATGGCTTCTGCATAGGCACCTTGAAAGGTCTCATCCATTTGAGGCTCAATATAGATGCGAGCTGAAGCTTGAGCCCACTTGCCTTCTGCATGTTGGTGACTGTCTGTCTGAGACAAGACTTCCAGCGTTCCCGTCTCCTTCCATTGATTCCAGCCACCTTGACCAATCTTGCTCATTTTTTCAACCTGATTGACCGCAGAATGAAAATCACCAGACAGATACCAAACCACTCCAAAGGCAATGAGCAGTAGAATGACCACAGTCCAAACCAGACGCCAGAAGAAACGCCAAATTCCCAAAAGAAATCGGAACAATAATCGAATAATCCAGAACATGACGCCCACCTTTCATAAAAATAAGAACCTATCTTGAAATCACATTTTCCTTGATCAAGATAGATTCTCTATTTTACTGAAGAAAGCTGAAAGAAACCTAAAACTAAGATAAACGTTCTTCCAAGACAAAGTCAATTGGTAGAGTAGCCAAAAAACGTTCCAATTGTTTTTCCCAGTAGTACCACTCGTGCTTACCTAGACTATGACTATAGGTCACCTCAAAACCAAGTTTTTTGAGGTTTTTCACTGCGAGATTATTGGCAGAGTAGAGATAGTCTTGCTCTCCACACCAAGCCCATAGTTTAGTCTTTTTATCGGATTTTGCAGCCATGCTTTCAAGCGAATGAGGACTAGCTGTCCAGTCTTTAATCTCTCCAAAAACTCCTCGCCAGTATGCAAGTGACCCCAGATCCTGACTTTCAGGAGAAAATTCCTGAAAACTGAGTGCACCAGAAAAACTAGCCGCATGAGAAAAACGATTTGTCGATAGAGCGAGTTTGAAGGAACCGTATCCACCCATGGATAGGCCTGCTATGAAAGTTTTTTCTCGCTTGCTGGTCATATTGGGGAAGAAACGTTTCATTACCTGAGGTAACTCTTCTGCTAGAGCTGTATAGTAGTTATAGCCATACTGAGTATCTGTGTACCAGCCATTGCTAGTATTGGGCATGATAACAATGAGATTGGTCCCACGCAACAAGCGCTCGACATTGGTACGTTTGAGCCAGCTATTTTGGTTTCCTGACATTCCGTGCAAAAGATAAAGAACAGGAATATCCGTGCAATCTGGTTCAGTCACCCGACTAGCATCTGGATAGAGTACGGTAACGCCCCACTCCATATCCAAAACTTTTGAGTAATACTCAATATTCATAACTGCCATGGTTGTCTCCTTTTACTATTCTATAAGAAAAAGCCGAATTTCGACTTTTTCTGTAGGTATGCTGCTTATTATTTTGCTTCCATCACGACTGGCAAGATTGCCGGGCGACGCTTGGTTTGATCAAAGAGGTACTTGGTCAGATTGTCGCGAACCTTGCCTTTGAGATCTGCCCAATCAAAGTCATCACCTTGAAGATACTCTTCTACCGTTTGGTTAATCAATTCTGAACTTTCACGGAGAATGTCACGACTCTTCTTGAGATAAACGAATCCACGCGTGTGAACACGGGCCTTAGCCACAATTTTCTTCTCACGACGGTTGACAGTGATCGCCACGATAAAGATTCCATCCTCTGACAAGACCTTACGGTCACGAAGGACGACATTTCCAACATCCCCGATGGCATTTCCGTCAATCAAGACATCCCCAGCAGAAACAGCTCCAGCTGGAACAAAGTCTCCATGTTCATAAGACATGGTCGTTCCCTTTTTAGGGATGAAGATGCGTTCTGGCAACATTCCAACTGCCATGGCAGCCTTGGCATGCGCATCTAACTCACGGTACTCTCCTTGGATAGGGAAGAGGTAGTTTGGTTGCAAAAGATTGATCATTAACTGCAAATCACGCGCATTCCCATGTCCGGATACTCGCAAGCTTTGGGTAATGAGTTTCACCACACCACCAGCTTGGTAGATCATGTTTTCAACACGCGCCATGACAGCTTCTTTTGCGATAGATGGAGTGGTTACGATATAGACCAAGTCCCCATCTTTGATTTCCACATAACGGTGGCGTCCAATGGACATCTTGCGAAGTCCATTAATCGGCTCACCCATACGGCCCGTCTCAAGGATAATCAACTCATGGTCGTCAAAACGAGACATTTCTTTGGGTTTAATCAAGAGACTTTCATTGGCTAGAGACAATTTTTTGAGTCGAATCGCAGTGCGGACGATATTTTCAATATCAAATCCAGTCAAAACAACTCGGCGACCTGTATCTGCTGCAGCATCAAAAACCTGCTGGATACGAGAAAGGTTGCTGGCAACTGCGGCAACGATGATACGACCTTCCCAATCTGCAATGGTCTGGGTAATTTCGTCTCCAACTTCACTCTCACTCGCCACCTGGATATTGCTGTCTGCATTGGCTGAATCACTGAGGAGCGCCAAGACACCATCACGACCGATTTCTGCCAAACGAGCAAAATCCGTCGCATAGGATTCGCTAGCTGTCTGGTCAAACTTGAAGTCCCCTGTATAAACGATGCTACCTTCAGCTGTTTTCAGGACTATTCCCAAACTTTCTGGGATAGAGTGAGTTGTACGGAAGAAGGAAACCACAGTCCCTCCAAAATCAATCTCCGTATCTTCATCAATCACATGGAAGTCATTGAATTTCTTAACCGTATCATTTCCTTTGACAAAGAGTTTGGCCAACTCAATGGTCAACTCAGAACCAAATACAGGCACCTTAGCCTCTGCCAAAAGATAAGGCAGGGCACCAATGGCATCTGCATGTCCGTGGGTCAAAAAGACCCCTGCGATACGATCGCTATTTTCAAAAAGGTAGTCCATATTTGGAATGACGACATCAACACCTAGTTGTTCATTTTCAGGGTATTTAAGCCCCGCATCCAAAACAAAAATAGAACCATCGATTTCAGCGATGTACATATTTTTACCATTTTCTCGTACACCACCTAGTGTTGTTAAACTAATATTACTCATTTTCCCTCCGAAACTTCATTTATCTTGATTATAGGGCGAATTTACCCTCTTATTCTAAAAGTTCTAAAACTTCCAGCCGAATCTTTTCCTACCATTATACCATTTTTTTGATTATTTTCAAAACGAAGATCGGTTTTTAACTAGAGATTAGTCACTACTGTGAATCGAATTCTTTTACTTTGACTTCTCTTTTGGAGGCTTCATCTAAGATAATAGAACGATTGTACCATCAAAATTATGGACTTTCTGAATCAATTTGATTTCAGATACCTTTCTCGAACTCTAAATTTTTCTTTTAGTTCAAAAAACTTGCTTTTACCTCTCGACTTGAGAACTATTTCCTACAAAGACATGGTTTATCTACATCCAAAAGCGAAAATTTCCTGTTCGCTACAGAATCTAAAAAATTTTCAGCAATTAGCCACTAAGATAGAGGATAACGTTAGGAAATTTCTTCAAAAAGAAAAAAGACTTAGAAATTCTAAATCTTTTTATCATCTTTAGTTTGGATAGATATAAGTGACGTTACCTAAAAATTCATGAGGATTAAAGAAGCCACGGTAATTTGCAATCTGCTTTTGACGTCTGTAGTTTGCTTCCAATACCTGGATGGAGTTTTCACTTTGAACATCTGTTACATAAGCAACGTGTCCATATTCACCACCATCCCAAACGGCGATTGCTCCTACTACTGGAACACTTCCTGTCTTATAGCCTTGAGCACTCGCGTAGATTGCCCACGTGTTGGCATTTCCCCACCAGTTGCTAGCCCAAGGCGCCAATTCTTTCACACCCCATGTACACTGACCAACAGGGTATGAGTTTCCATAGTTTGTCGGAGTCTTTTCGACAACATCCTCTGTATCTGATACCACGTTCGCAGTGCTAGCTGGAGCACTGTAGGTTGAGCTAGCCTGAGCGGAACCACTCACTTCCAATACATCGCCTGGGTGGATAGTGTCAAAGATGGTTTTTCCATTCAAAGCTGCCAACTCATGCGGATCCATGCCGTTTGCAGTTGCGATGGCATAAAATGAATCACCGTCTTGGACAACGTAAGAGTTCGCGTGCACAGTTTGAGCACCAACTGTAGCTAAAATAGCCGTAGAAGTCAAACCAAGAGTCAGTTTCGTAACTGTTTTTTTCATAACTGGATTCCCCTTATATTTTCTTGATAAGAAAATCATACTTGATTTACATGTCAGTTCGTTTAGAGTTATATTTTAGTCATGTTACAAAAATTTATACTTTTACTACATAAGGTTTAAAAGCAGACATCGTATAAAGTGATAGAAGAGAATAAAAATGAATCATTCCCCCAATCTTTTCATCAGTAAATCACTCAAAAGACCGTCTTCTCAACCACTCCCACATCAAGCATTTATCCGTCAAAAAGAGACCGAGATAGGTCATCTCAGTCCCTTTCCATCTATAACTCCATCAAAAAATCATACATTTCTTGCACGGTACCCAGCGCCATCATTTCTTGGTATTTGACGGTTCTTTAGCTATCTTTTTCTACTATCTCTGGAAAATAACTTTCAAAATATGCCTTGGTAAGGCTAAATAAATGTAATTTTTTACCCTCAATATTCACAAAATTCATTTTATCATTGATTCCTTCTAATTTTAAATCATAGACATATTTATTTTCTAAAATATCAATAAAAAATATTTTAATCTTTTCAATATCTTCAATTCTTGAGTCAAACTTCAATAGTAGATTATTTGAGGTTTTCTTATCAATCATAAATCTTTCTTCAGCCTTTAATTTATGATTACCTCCCGATCCATTTTTTTCTATATATTCTATTTTATCAATTAAGGCATGACCTAACCCAATATTTCTAATTTTTATAAGAATAGCAATCGATTCTTCATCTTGAGCATCTTCTTTGTTAATCTTTATATAATTATACTGACAGATATAATTCTTGCCTTGTTTCTTGCCTTGTTTCTTGCCTTGTTTCTTGCCTTGTTTCTTGCCTTGTTTCTTGCCTTGTTCTGAATCTATTTTTAAACAATTAGAGGTATGTTTATGTTTATCTTTACTTCCCATTTGTTCATAATTTAATCCAACATTCAATATTGGTCTAACTGAGTCACGTTTTTCTTCCCTATATTTTGTATTTTCATTCTTTAGAGTATATACAATCAAATAACTCCCAATAATTGACCCATAATAAGCTAACCAATCAAAGTCTATTGTTTTTCTCAAATTAATACCAAAATCTTCAGTTCCAAAGTGCGTTTTTAAAACAATTTTTACAACAGCATACAATATAGGTAAAAAAGACACAAAAAAGAATATTACTATTACTTTATCTTTAACAATCCAGCTTGAAATTTTCTTTAAAGACTTCATGATTATCCTTTCAAAAAATCATACATTTCTTGCACTGTCCCCAGCGCCATCATTTCTTGATCTTTGACGGTTTGTTTAAGTTTTTGGTATATCTGACTTTCTCCAATCTCCCTCTTTGGCGCTTCTTTATTGACTGTCATGACACCATCTTTGATCGTCACAAAGCCCAGCTCTTCAAATACTTGAATCATCTTGACCAGCAAGATTTGTTGGATATTGAGATAAGCCGCCAGATCCTTCAGCTTGTAGCGAATATCAAACTCTGGAAACTGGTAAATAGTCTTGTACAATTTAGCAAACTGTTCTCTAGTCCCATAACCTGTTAAATAGTAGGCCTTGTCTATGTCGTTTTTGAAATAGACCGCAGAGAAATTTTGTTCCTGAAAAATGGTCTTCAGCAAGGTAATATCTTCTGGAATAGTTTTCACAACAATCGCGTCGCTGGTCGCTAGATCTGGCACCTCTCCAGAGAAATCCAAGACCGGAACCCCTTCTGGCAAGACTGCGTTCTTCCCACGAATGTTAAAGAGTTGAACACCTTCCACACGCGCATCTACCATCATCAACTGCAAAGCAGTTTGCCCATTCCATTGGTTGACAGACAAGGTGACTGCCAATTCTAGGTTTTTTGTTTGGGCAAACTCTGTTGCCCATCTACCTTGTCCAAAGGCCACCACTTCAAAACTCGCCTCACCCTTGGAAATTTTTAGTTTGAGGTGGGCATTGCCTGCTCCCATAGTACGGGCACTCTCGACATGAAAATCCTTGATATAAAAGACAGGTTTCTGATTGTCCATTCCAAAGGGTGCCAAGCGTTCAAAACTTTTAACCGTTTCCAAGCTAAGAGTCTCCAAGTCTAGCTCTTCATCTAGATTTAACTTGTTCTTACCACTAGCATCTGCGCCTTTTTCACGGATATAATCTTCCAAAACCTGAGATAAATCTGTGAGTTTCTCAACTTCCAGCGTCATTCCAGCTGCACCAGCATGGCCACCGAATGCGATGAAGAGATCTCGGTGGGGATCCAAGGCTTCAAAAATATCGACCGCTTCCACACTACGAGCGCTACCCTTGGCACGATCATCTTCTATATTAAGAACGATGACTGTCTGCCCTAGTTCTTCCAACAAACGACCAGCAACGATACCCAGAACGCCAGGATTCCAGCCTTCCTTTGCCAAGACCTGGACCTTCTTCTCAGGATCCACCATGGTCTTAGCTTCTTCATAGATTGACTGAACGATTTCCTTGCGCTCTTCATTTTTCTGGTGAATCATGAGGGCAATCTCATGAGCTTCCTCGTCGTCAAACCCAGTCAGCAAATCAATGGCAGGATTGGGATCATCCAATCGCCCCAAGGCATTTAAACGAGGGGCAATCTGAAAGCCAACCGTTTCTTCCGTTACTTCATTAGCAGCAATCCCAGCCATATCCAGCATTTCTTGTAGACCAATACGCTGAGTATGCCCCAGCATCTCCAGACCATATTGAACCAAAATACGGTTTTCATCTGTCAGGCTCACCATATCTGCAATGGTACCGATAGCGACCAAATCAAGCAATTCCACTTGCACTTCTTCTAAAAGGGCGCAAGCCAGCTTGAAAGCCACTCCGCATCCGGCCAAATATTTGAAGGGATAGTCTGCATCCGGATGCTCAGGATGGACAATCGCATAGGCTTCAGGAAGGGTTTCCGGCATGGAATGGTGGTCGGTCACAATGACATCCACTCCCATAGCCTGAGCCAATTCAATGGCCTCATGACCAGCAACCCCATTGTCCACTGTCACAATCAAGGAAATTCCCTCTTGCTCGATAAAGTATTTATAGACACTGGCATTGGGACCATAGCCATCGGTAAAGCGATTTGGTAGGTAAACACGGCACTCCGCACCAAGCTGTTCCAAACTTTCCTTCACAATCGAAGCCGAAGTCATGCCATCCGCATCATAGTCACCGTAAACGAGGATATTCTCCCCTTCTTCAATGGCCTGACGAATCCGTTCCACTGCCTTTTCCATATCATGGAGCAGATAGGGGTCATGTAAGTCCTCTAAAGAAGGTTCTAAAAACTTCTTTAGACTTTCTTCATCCTGAATCCCTCTTTCAAATAATAACCGAGCCACCTCAGGACCCAGTCCAGCCTTCTTGGCTATCTTTGTAAAATCCGCATCTTCAACCTGCGGGGCAAACTGCCATTCATAAGTAGGAGTTATCAAAAAAACATCCACTCTTTCTAAGAATTCTATCGTTTCATTATAACATGATTTAGGCATTTTCTCTATCCAGATTGCTTTTTTATAAAATTTTAGTGAATTTTTTTCAGATATGATTTGACAAGAACATTCTTTTGGTGTAGAATCATGTTATAAAATCTAACACAAAGGAGATCTCTCATGACTTTAGTAGAATTTAAACACGTCGAAAAATATTACGGAGACTACCACGCACTCCGCGACATCAATCTCCGTTTTGAAAAAGGACAAGTTGTTGTCCTGCTTGGACCTTCTGGTTCTGGGAAGTCCACTCTTATCCGTACCATCAATGGTTTGGAGGCTGTTGACAAAGGAAGTCTCCTAGTCAATGGACACCAAGTAGCAGGTGCTAGCCAGAAAGATTTGGTGCCTCTTCGTAAGGAAGTCGGCATGGTTTTCCAACATTTTAACCTTTATCCACACAAAACAGTGTTAGAAAATGTGACACTTGCTCCCGTTAAAGTTCTTGGAATTGATAAAAAAGAAGCTGAAAAAACAGCCCAAAAATATCTGGAATTTGTAAATATGTGGGACAAGAAAGATTCCTACCCAGCTATGCTGTCTGGTGGACAAAAACAGAGAATCGCCATCGCACGTGGTCTTGCCATGCATCCGGAACTCCTCCTCTTTGATGAACCAACATCTGCCCTTGACCCTGAAACCATCGGAGATGTTCTAGCAGTTATGCAAAAACTGGCACATGATGGGATGAATATGATCATCGTTACCCACGAAATGGGCTTTGCCCGTGAAGTTGCGGACCGCATTATCTTTATGGCCGACGGAGAGGTTTTAGTAGACACGACAGATGTCGATGACTTTTTTGACAATCCAAGCGAACCTCGTGCCCAACAATTCCTCAGCAAAATTATCAACCACGAAAGTGACAAAGTCAAATAAGGAGGCGCCTATGAAAAAGAAATTCTTTTTATACGCATTATTGATTAGCCTTTTCAGCCTTACTGCTGCCAAACCAGTCCAAGCCGATACCAGTGTGGCAGACATTCAAAAAAGAGGCGAACTAGTTGTCGGTGTCAAACAAGACGTTCCCAATTTTGGCTACAAGGATCCCAAGACCGGGACCTATTCTGGTATCGAAACGGACTTGGCCAAGATGATTGCAGACGAACTCAAAGTCAAGATTCGCTACGTTCCTGTTACCGCGCAAACTCGTGGACCGCTCCTAGACAATGAACAGGTCGACATGGATATCGCAACCTTCACCATCACAGACGAACGTAAAAAACTATACAACTTCACCAGTCCCTACTATACGGACGCTTCTGGTTTTTTGGTCAATAAATCCGCCAACATCAAAAGTATTGAGGACCTAAACGGTAAAACCATTGGGGTTGCTCAAGGATCCATCACCCAACGCCTGATTACTGAACTGGGTAAAAAGAAAGGTCTAACCTTTAAATTCGTCGAACTTGGTTCCTACCCAGAATTGATTACTTCCCTTCACGCTCACCGTATTGATGCCTTTTCCGTGGACCGCTCTATCCTGTCAGGCTACATTAGTAAACGGACAGAACTACTAGATGATAGTTTCAAGCCATCTGACTACGGTATCGTCACCAAGAAATCAAATACCGAGCTAAACGACTATCTTGATAGCTTGGTCACTAAATGGAGCAAGGACGGTAGTTTGCAGAAACTTTATGACCGTTACAAGCTCAAACCATCTAGCCATACCGCAGATTAAGGAGGACACCCCATGACAGATTTATCATCTTGGACAGCCTATTTTGAGGATTTTGGACAATTTTTCAATGGGTTCCTCTTTACCCTTGCCCTAGCAATCGGATCCTTTATCCTCGCCATGCTTTTGGGCATCTTCTTTGGGGCCTTGTCAACCAGCAAACGCCCATTCTTGCGTGTTTTGGCTCGTATCTTTGTCGAATTTTACCAAAATACTCCCCTCTTGGTGCAGTTTGTCATCGTCTTTTATGGTTTGCCTCTTATCAGTGACCACACCATCATGATTCCGATTTATTGGACAGCTGTACTTTGTGTGGGACTCTATCACGGCGCCTATATCGCTGAGGTTATTCGTTCAGGGATTCAGTCTATTCCTAGCGGTCAAATGGAGGCCGCCCTGTCGCAAGGTTTTACCTATATCAGTGCCATGCGCTTGATTATCTTACCTCAGGCCTTCCGTATCATTCTCCCTCCATTGACCAATCAAATTGTTAACCTCATCAAGAACACCTCTACCGTAGCTATCATCTCTGGAGTGGACTTGATGTTTGTGACTAAGTCTTGGTCGGCTCTCAATGGAAACTATATTCCAGCATTTTTAGGTGCTGCCCTGCTCTACTTTGCTCTTTGCTTCCCTGTTGCCCAGTTTGGTCGCAAGATGGAGCAAGCCAACAAAAAAGCCTATTCACTTTAGGAGGTTACTATGGAATCTATTTTAGAAGTTTTGACCCCAGATAACCTAGTCTTTATCTTTAAAGGATTTGGCTTAACCCTCTACATTTCTCTGATTGCTATCGTCCTCTCGACCCTTATCGGAACAGTACTAGCCGTCATGAGAAATGGGAAAAATCCTGTCTTACGGATCATCTCCAGCATTTATATCGAGTTTGTACGTAACGTTCCCAACCTCCTCTGGATTTTCACTATCTTTTTGGTGTTTAAGATGAAGTCCACACCAGCTGGTATTACAGCCTTTACCCTCTTTACCTCAGCAGCCCTGGCTGAGATTATCCGAGGCGGTCTCAATGCCGTGGACAAGGGCCAGTATGAAGCAGGAATGTCGCAAGGATTCACCTCTGCGCAAATCCTCTACTACATCATTCTCCCACAAGCGATCCGCAAAATGCTGCCAGCTATCATTTCTCAGTTTGTAACTGTAATTAAGGATACCAGCCTTCTCTACTCTGTTATCGCCCTACAAGAGCTCTTTGGAGCTAGCCAAATTCTCATGGGACGCTATTTCGAACCAGAGCAGGTCTTCAGTCTTTATATCCTGATTGCCTTGATTTACTTTATCTTTAACTTTGCCATTTCTAGCCTGTCTCATAAGCTAGCAAAACGTTGGCAACAAGCCGCAGAATAAAAAAGAAATGTGAACTCAAAACAAGGGTTCACATTTTTTGCTATAAATGAAAAAGAGTAACTCAATGCTATGCAAACGTTTTACTTTTTGGTAAAATGACTTTAAAACCATAAAGCAAGGAGAAAAATCATGATCCACGAACTTTGCAAAGAATTCTCTCAACTGGAACAAGTAGAAGCTATCGCTCTTGGTGGTTCTCGTGCAGGACAAGCCTACGATCAAAACTCTGATTATGACGTTTATGTCTATCTTAACTCACCTATTGACGAGAAAACTCGTCAAATCATTCTTAGCAACTATTGCTCCTATATGGAAATTGGAAACCAGTTTTGGGAGTTAGAGGATGACTGCGTACTAAACAACGGTATCGAAATCGAGTTGATTTATCGTTCGCTGGAGTCGTTTGAACAGGAATTGAACTCAACCGTTTTTCAACACAAAGCTCAAAATGCTTATACAACTTGCATGTGGCATAATCTACTCCACAGCAAGATTTTATACGACCCGAATGGACACTATGCTTCTCTCCAAAAGACTTACCAGATTCCCTATCCACAGGAACTCAAAAAGCATATCATTGAAAGGCAACTCCTTTTGCTAGAACAAGCCATGCCTGCCTTCTCTCACCAAATAGAAAAAGCTATCAAACGCCAAGATCTTCTCAGTATGAATCATCGTACGAGTGAGTTTTTTGCTTCCTACTTTGACTTGTTATTTGCGCTCAATGAGCAAACCCATCCTGGTGAAAAACGAATGTTGGAGTACACAAAGACCAATTGTACACTCCTCCCTAAGCAATTTGAAGAAACTATTCGCAAGTATTTCCAACTACTCTATCAACCACAACAAGGAGAACAAGCGATCGTAACCTTGCAAACTATCCTGAAGGAACTAAAAGCCATTTTGCCATAGACCAAAAAGAAAATGTGAATCTGAAACTGAGGCTCACATTTTTCTTTATAGTTTACCGTAAAGCCTCTAGTACACTTTTCCACAATTCTTCTTGCCCAACTCATAAAAAAGCGGCAATAGAAAAAGAGGAGCCTAGTCCTCTTACTTAGACAGTTTATTCTGAGCATCTGCCACAACCTGAGCCAGACTTGTCTGACGCAGTTGGTTTTCCATAGCTGCTTGAACATCGAACAGTTTTTGGTCCAAAACTGCATGGATATTCGCACCAATTGGGCAATTAGGATTTGGATTGTCATGGAAACTAAAGAGCTTACCGGATTTTCCTAAACACTCCACAGCTTGGTAGACATCCAACAAACTGATATCCTGAAGGTCTTTTATTATCTCAGTTCCTCCCGTACCACGAGCAACTGAAATCAATCCTGCTTTTTTGAGTTGCGATAAAGTCTTACGGATAATGACTGGATTGACTCCGACACTAGCCGCAAGAAAATCACTGGTTACCTTGCTGTCTGTATCCTGCATTGCAATAATAATCATCATATGAGTCGCAATTGTAAATCGGCTTGAAATTTGCATCTTCTTCTCCTTTCATTGATATTTTATTCATCTTTTCCCGTATAAACATTATACCGTTTTTGGTTTTCCTGTCAAATATTATCGACTGATTACCTTTTCCATGCAAAAAGTCCTGTATCCCTCTTGGCAACCAGAGCGGTAGAGGGCATACAAAGACTTATTTTTTATGCAATTTTACGGACAATCCCTTTTGTTTTATGACTTGACCAAACCGAGCTGATAGACGCCCCAGCACCAACTAAGGTAAACACAGCTAACATAGCTAGATTATAAAAATAATTTTTTGGGAAATCACCGTTAAAGATTAATTCATTCACCGCTCGGAAAGCAAAGGCAAACTCAACCCCTAGTTTGGAAACGACTTCCATCGCCAAATCAATTTGATTCACTAGAAAGACAGTAATCACCATCCAAATAGAGGAAATTACAATCCCCTTTCGAGATATCTTTCTTCCAAGGATTTCATATCCTTTAATGGTACAAATCCCCAGAACAATCCCCGCTACCATAGCTACATAACCTAGACGAGCGATAAATAGAGCAACTGCTCCACCAATCAAGGCTCCAAGCAACGCACCAACTGCTCCAAGAAGAACATTTTCCTTTTGATTTTGATAAGAATCCACCTCAATCTGAAGATTGCTCTTCAGCAATTGATAGCTTTCCTCATTGATAAGGAAAATTGAATCACCTAATTGATAGAGACCAACAGGACCCTCCTGACCACTGTAGGCACAGACTTGGACGAAATGATGGGTTTCAAGGAAGGCAACGAGATCTGTTATGAGCGTCTGTAACTTCTCAATTGTTTTTGATTTGCGCATGGCACCTTTTACAACAAAAGAAACAAGGTACTGGTTGATAGACAAGGTCGACAAGTTTGGAAGAGATTCACTCTTAAACTCATCCCAAACCAATTCGTTTTCTTCTGAATCCGCAGGATTGCCATTCAAACTCACACTGACACAAAGTCGAAACTGATTTTTCACATCAGTTTCTTGCAGGAAAAGTAAATAGCCTGACTGCGTGCCATAAATACTACGCGAATCTTCGTCAAATTGCAAGCCCAACTCCGAGGCAATGGCGTGTAACTCTTCTGGTTTCATTATCTGTCTCCTCTTATTTTGAATATCAATTAGTATGAGATTCAAATTAGTTATATTCCGTTATTCTAACATAAATTTGAGAAGCCGTCAATTCGTATCCAGTTCGACTTATCGCGAAACAGCAGCAGTCACTAGACTATCTGATTTCTAGCTAGAAGTCCTCTTAAAACCAATCTTTCTTGTCTCTTTCCATCCAGAGTTCAACATCCTGATCATAACCTTCTTGTTCACTAATCTGACCTAACAATTCATGGTTATGAGTGTGGTGAATTCCATTTACCAAACTTTCATAGTAGACCTGGAAATAGGGGAGCTTCAAATCTTTAGCCAACTGCAATTCAGTTTCCACATCATAATCCACACGACGAAAATCAACATCAGACAAACCTGCCTCATCAAACTCTAAGATCATATACTGGGCCCGCAGGTCCTTACGCAACTTCGCATCTAGAAAGAAAGGTTGTCCAATGGAACCTGGATTAAGAATCAACTGTCCATCACTTCCATAACGAAGAAACTGTTGGTGGATATGGCCATACACTGCAATAGAAGCATGTGGCTCCGTCACCAATCTATCAAAATCTTCTTGTTTTCCCGTATGAATCAACTCTCTACCCCAGTTTTTATCAGGGAGATGGTGTGTGATTCCCACCATCAAATCACCAAACTGACGATGAACTTGCATGGGTTGATTATTGAGGTCTTCGATTTCTTCAGGGCTGACCTCCTCTAAGATGTACTGACTTTGACGCAGGAGATAACGATGACTCGCTATTGTAGGATCTAACTTGCGATGCAGACCTCGCCAGAGACTATTCTCCCAATTTCCCAGAACTCTTACTGTAATAGGCAAGCTAGCTAAGAGGTCCAAGATCCTTCTACGTCCTGTCCCTGGCATCAGAATATCCCCTAAAAGCCAGTACTCATCTACCTCTGCCGCTCTTGCATCAGCCAGAACAGCTTCCAAAGCTGTCGTATTTCCATGTATGTCTGAAAGAACTGCTATTTTGGTCATTCTTTCTCCTTACTCTCTTAGTTCTTCTGTTAGTATTATAACAGAAAACACTCGAAAAGATCACTATCACTGATCACTGGATTAAATTGTAAGAGCTTTTAAATCGTGCTATAATATAAGTAGAGATTTCCCCTTCATTTAGGATTATGTGGTCTACAATATCTCTCATTTTTTTCCAGATTGGAGGACTATTGCCATGCGGAATTATCTTAAGTATATCCCATACTACCTTATTACTTTCTTTTTTTACTGGCCACTCTATGAGCTATTCTCACTACTCATCTCTGACCCATATACACTGAAGGGACTGTACATTTACAACATCATCCTCTTTTCACCTCTGGTAACCTTTATCGTATCGCTACTTTATAGCTATCGATTTCATTTCTCACTTTGGTGGCTACTCGGTATTGGTCTGCTCTATTGCTTTACCATCATCACCTTTGGTGAGTTCATCCTACTTTACTTCCTAGCCTATGAACTCTTTGCCCTACTTGGGTTGGCTGCTGGTGTGGGGATCAAGCATGTCTTCCAGCGAGAGAAAAATAAAAAAATTATACAAAAACCTTGAAAATTCTCGCAATCATGCTATAATAATGCATAGAGACAAGTCACTTAGTCCCTTTCTACTAGAGAGTGCGTGGTTGCTGGAAACGCATAGAAAGCCTAATCTGATACTACTCTACTGACTTTTATGCAAACATAAAACGGTGGCTACGTTAAAGCCAATCAGAGGTGTCCCTCTTTTTTGAGGAACATGAATGAAGGTGGAACCACGTTGCGACGTCCTTTTAGGATGTCGTTTTTGTTTTGTCAGAAGGAGGAAGAATGATGCTTTATATGATTGGCGGATCGCCTTGCAGTGGAAAGTCAACAATTGCCTCACTTCTTGCTAGACAGTATCAACTACTTCATATCAAACTGGATGATTTGGTAGAAAAGATGATGAGTCAAGCAAGTGAAGACTCACAGCCAATTTGCCTTCTTAGGCAGGATAGAAATCCAGAACAAATCTGGATGAGAAATCCAGAAGAGATGGCAGATGAAGAATGGCGCTTTTATGAAGAGATTTTTCCTTATGTAAAATCTTACTTGATAAAGAATCAAAACAGACCTCTCTTGGTGGAGGGAGCAGGACTTTTGCCTCACTTGGTAAAGAAGCTTGAATGTCCAGCATCTTCCTATCTATGCTTGACTCCGACAGCTGATTTTCAAAAAAAGCATTATATACAGAGAGAATGGGTTCCTTATGTCTTAGAGGGTACAACCAACCCCGAGCAAGCTTTTGAAAACTGGATGCAACGAGACATTCTTTTTGCTCAAATGGTTCGTAAGGAAGCGGTGAGATTAGGCTATCCTAGCCTCGTAACAGATGGTAGTCAATCAGAGAATCAGACTGCGGAAGAAGTTGCTCGGCTCTTAAAATTGTCCAACAAAAATAGAATAAATATTTAAGGAGAAAACCATGATTAAGATTACTTTCCCAGATGGCGCTGTTCGTGAATTCGAATCTGGCGTTACTACTTTTGAAATTGCCCAATCTATCAGCAATTCCCTAGCTAAAAAAGCCTTGGCTGGTAAATTCAACGGCAAACTCATCGACACGACTCGTGCTATCACTGAAGATGGAAGCATCGAAATCGTGACACCTGATCACGAAGATGCCCTTCCAATCTTGCGTCACTCAGCTGCCCACTTGTTTGCCCAAGCAGCTCGTCGCCTTTTCCCTGATATTCACTTGGGAGTTGGTCCAGCTATTGAAGATGGCTTCTACTACGATACGGACAATCAAGCTGGTCAAATCTCCAACGAAGATCTTCCTCGTATCGAAGAAGAAATGAAAAAAATCGTCAAAGAAAACTTCCCATCTATTCGTGAGGAAGTCACTAAAGACGAGGCGCGTGAAATCTTCAAGAACGACCCTTACAAGTTGGAATTGATCGAAGAACACTCTGAGGACGAAGGCGGTTTGACTATCTACCGTCAGGGGGAATACGTGGACCTTTGCCGTGGACCTCACGTCCCATCAACAGGCCGTATCCAAATCTTCCACCTTCTTCATGTAGCAGGTGCTTACTGGCGTGGAAATAGCGACAACGCGATGATGCAACGGATTTACGGTACAGCTTGGTTTGACAAGAAAGACTTGAAAAACTACCTTCAAATGCGTGAAGAAGCTAAAGAACGTGACCACCGTAAACTTGGAAAAGAGCTTGACCTCTTCATGATTTCACAAGAAGTTGGTCAAGGACTTCCATTCTGGTTGCCAAACGGTGCGACTATCCGTCGTGAATTGGAACGCTACATTGTCGACAAAGAGTTAGCTTCTGGCTATCAACACGTTTACACTCCACCACTTGCTTCTGTTGAGCTTTACAAGACTTCTGGTCACTGGGATCATTACCAAGAAGACATGTTCCCAACCATGGACATGGGTGACGGGGAAGAATTTGTTCTTCGTCCAATGAACTGTCCACACCACATCCAAGTCTTCAAACACCATGTTCACTCCTACCGTGAATTGCCAATCCGTATCGCTGAAATCGGTATGATGCACCGCTACGAGAAATCTGGTGCCCTCACTGGTCTTCAACGTGTGCGTGAAATGTCACTCAACGACGGTCACCTCTTCGTTACTCCAGAACAAATCCAAGAAGAATTCCAACGTGCCCTTCAGTTGATTATCGATGTTTATGAAGACTTCAACTTGACTGAATACCGCTTCCGTCTCTCTCTTCGTGACCCTCAAGATACTCACAAGTACTTTGACAACGATGAGATGTGGGAAAATGCCCAAACCATGCTTCGTGCAGCCCTTGATGAAATGGGCGTTGACTACTTTGAAGCTGAAGGTGAGGCAGCCTTCTACGGACCAAAATTGGATATCCAAGTTAAGACAGCTCTCGGAAAAGAAGAAACCCTTTCGACTATCCAGCTTGACTTCTTGCTTCCAGAACGTTTTGACCTCAAATACATCGGGGCTGATGGTGAAGAACACCGTCCAGTTATGATCCACCGTGGAGTTATTTCAACTATGGAACGCTTCACAGCTATCTTGATTGAGAACTACAAAGGTGCCTTCCCAACATGGCTTGCACCACACCAAGTAACTCTCATCCCAGTTTCTAACGAAAAACACGTAGACTACGCATGGGAAGTGGCTAAGAAACTCCGTGACCGCGGTGTCCGTGCAGATGTAGATGAGCGCAACGAAAAAATGCAGTTCAAGATCCGTGCTTCTCAAACTAGCAAGATTCCTTACCAATTGATCGTTGGGGATAAGGAAATGGAAGACGGAACAGTCAATGTTCGTCGCTATGGACAAAAGGAAACACAAACTGTCTCAGTTGATGACTTTGTCCAAGCTATCCTTGCTGATATCGCCAACAAATCACGCGTTGAGAAATAGAATTTATTAGATAGCGACGAAACCCGAGCCAATTGGCTCGGGTTTCGTTTATTGACTATTTGGAAAGATTCCTAATCTCTGCTTGATACCATTCAATTTTATTATCTAATTTTTTTAGTGAGATTTGCCAATTTTTAATTTGTTCTTTAACAAAGCTGCGGTGCTTCTGCAGCATTTCTAAGCGTTCTTTTAGGCTACTATAACCCTGGTAACGCAAGTCAGCATATCTCTGAATATCTTTCAAATGCATACCCGTATCTTTTAAACGTTGAATAAACTGAACCCAGGCAAGATCGTTTTCGTCGTAGGAACGCTGACCGCTTTGATCTCTATCAACTTTAATCAATCCTCGTTTTTCGTAGTATCGGAGTGTATGCGCTGATAAATTCACTTTTTGGGCAAAAAGACCGATTTTCATAAAAAAACTCCTTTAATTTCTTGACTTAGAGTATGGTCTAAGTTTTATAATTACATTGTAATCGTTTAAGGAGGTAAATGCAAATGAAAAACAAACGATTTGAACGTGGATTGGAAAGACTCAATCAGATTGATGGTGAGGGCGGTGAGCAGGTCATTTCCTCTCTGAAAGAAATAGCGCCAGATCTAGGAGACTATATTGTAGAATTTGCTTTTGGCGATATCTATAGTCGTGAAGGACTGAATCTACAGGAGCGAGAAATCGTCACTCTTGCTAGCCTTTTGACGCAGGGAGGTTGTGAAGTACAGCTGGAAGTACATATTCAAGCTGCTTTAAATGTTGGCTTAACCCCCGAAAAGATTATAGAATGCTTTTTACAATGCATCCCTTACGTTGGATTTCCTAGAGTACTAAATGCTGTTTTTTTAGCTGATAAACTATTTAAGAAAGAATAATAAAGGGGTGTTGAGTGGAACTAACTTCAAATAGGTAGACAAATTATTTAAGTAAAGGATTTAGTTCTGTATTGCACAGGGCTAAGTCCTTTTAGTTTGACTTTAATTCGTTTATTATTGTAGTAATCAATGTAGTCTACAATAGATTGCTCAAGGTCTTCTAAAGACCTAAAGTGCTTCTCATAACCGTAAAACATCTCTAAGCTATATCCTTGTTTTCTTAGTTCATAGATTTGAACTTTATCTTCATAACTCAATTTCATAATAAAGCACCCCAATCGGAGGCTTTTTCTCATTTATGTTTACTCAATAACGAGCTTCACTTCAACGAATTTAATCCTTACTATCGTTCCTTTTCCAACCTCAGACTCGATACGAATCTGGTGACCCAGTTCTTCAGAAATTTTCTTGGATAGGTAGAGGCCCAGTCCAGATGACTGCTGGGTCAAACGACCATTGTAGCCTGAAAAGCCACGTTCAAAGACTCGGAGCACATCACTGTTTTTAATCCCGATTCCCGTATCCTTGATACAGAGCTCCTGACCTTCCATATAAATCTCTAGCCCACCTTCTTTGGTGTACTTGAGACTGTTTGAGAGGATTTGTTCAATGACGACCAACAACCACTTCTTATCGGTCACGATGATTTTGTCAAGGTCATGGAGATTGAGCGCCAGTCCTTTTTGGATAAAGAAAAGAGCATACTTGCGAACCACTTCCTTCACCAGATCCTCCACTTGAACCTGTTCAAATACCAAGTCATCGTGAAAACTCTCTAAACGTAAGTACTGCAAAACCAGGTTGGTATAGGAGTCAATCTTAAAGATTTCCTGTTCCAGTTGCTGCTTGACCTCCCGATCAGAAACTTCTGCCACTAAAAGTCGACTAGCTGCAATGGGGGTCTTGATTTGGTGAACCCACAAGGTGTAGTAGTCCAGCAAATCCGTCAACTTGCTCTGCGCTTCAGACTTCTTTTGATACAATTCAGACTCACGCTCTTCGAGCTTTTCTGCTAGCGCACATTCCAAAGGAGACTTGGGGTCTCTCTCAGCATAGAGTACTTCCTGCCGGTAAACCTGAGCTTCTGCAAATATATCCCAAGCCAAAAATAAGAAGGTCAAAAAACTACTGAGCAGAAAGAAATAAAGAAAATAAGTTCCTAGACTAGCAAATAAAAACTGAAAGAGAAGGACGAGAAAGCCTAATGAAAAAATATAGGTAAAAACGCGACTGCGAGAACGCAGGTAGGCTAGAAAAAATGATTTCCAATCAAGCATGTTTCAGTCCGTATCCTATCCCTTTCTTGGTTTCGATAAACCCTGCTAAACCTTGCTCCTCCAACTTTTTACGCAGGCGAGCAACATTGACAGACAAGGTATTGTCATCGATGAAAAAGTCGCTATTCCAGAGTTCTCTCATCAAGTCATCACGCGCTACGATATTGCCAGCATGTTCAAACAAGACCCGCAAAATTTGAAATTCATTCTTGGTTAAGCTCAGGACTTCCCCCTGATAGTGCAGGTCCATAGACTTGGTATTGAGAATCACACCTGCATACTCTAGCAAACTTTCATCCCGCCCAAACTCATAGGAACGGCGCAACAAGCCTTGAACCTTGGCAAGGAGCACCTGCTGGTCAAAAGGCTTGGTCACAAAGTCATCCGCCCCCATATTGATTGCCATGACAATATCCATCGCCTGGTCTCTCGAAGACAAAAACATAATAGGCACCTTAGAAATCTTGCGAATCTCCTGGCACCAGTGGTAACCATTAAAAAGAGGCAGGCCAATATCCATGAGGACCAAATGAGGTTCTGACTGAACAAAAAGGCTCAATACTTCCATAAAATCTTCTACCAAAATGACCTCAAAGCCCCACTCAGAGAGCAGTTTCCCCACTTGTTGCCGAATGACTTGGTCATCTTCTACTAGTAAAATCTTGTGCATGCGCTCCTCCTTTGCTATTTCTCAAAGTATCAAAACCCTTCATATCAGATTTACAGATCAGTATCTCATACTGTTTAGCAGCCTATTTCCCAAATCCAGATCAGAAAACAGATGCTAAATAGAGAACATTCCCATTGATATCATACCTTATTTTTAACTATAGTTCCAGCCTTATCCTATATTTCCCTTTTTTGTGCTTATTTAGTTAGCGTTTCTTTAACTTATTTAATAGATCTAGCCTTCTTATTGACAAGCTAGCCATGATTTGTTAGAATATGAATGAACGAATAACGTTATTCATTCATGGAACAAAGGAGGTTAAATCATATTGGACAAAAAACAAGCTCTAAAAACAGCAGCTTATGACGTTTTTTCGAAAAAAGGTTACAAGGCAACAGGAATTTCAGAAATTGCTAGGCAAGCTGGTGTTGCAGTTGGTTCTTTTTATAACTATTACGAGAGTAAAGAAGCCATTTTTCTAGACATCTATATAGATGAAAACAACCGTGTTCGCCAAGCTATGATCGACGAACTGGATTGGGAAATTGACATGATCGACCTCATTGGTCAACTATTTTCTCATTCCAGAACTCTTGTTTCTTCCAATAAAATCCTTGCAGAATGGTACAATCCTGCCATCGCAGATGAGTTGCACAGCTACTATTCCTCGGAAAAAGGCAAAGTCGCAAATCCTTTTCATCAGTTTCTAGTTAAAACTTTTACAAATCGTATGCAGGCTGAAGGGTACTCGCCAGAAAAGATTCAAGATATTTTACAGGTTTATAATCTGTTTTACTATATGGATATGCATATCACGGAAAAAGATTTTCCAGATATTGGCAAAACTGTTGAAATACTTGCAACCAACTTCATTAAAGGAGTTCTAAAATAAAGAATGGATTTCTTTATTTTTTGAAAAGATATGAATGAATTTGTTTTTAGTTCATTCATAAAATTGAGAACAGGAGTCATAAAAAATGAAAAGAGGTAAAAAAATGTTTATTATCATTCTATCAACACTTGGAGTCTTAGGCCTTATAACTTGGGGTGCCATCGCTTATTTTGGACGAAGCCAGACATTATCGATAAAATCCATCGAAAACCCCAGCGGAGATTTGTATTTAATTCATATCACAAAGCCGAGTCATCAAACATGGAAAGCGGGGGCTTATGCTAAGTTTACACTCCCTGGTACCTCGTCTACTGCTAAAAAATATGAAGCTAAGGGAGAGCAAACCAGTCGATGGTTAACCATTGCCTCCACACCTGATGAAGATGAAATTCTCATTTTGACTCATAATAGTGGTAGCAACTTTAAGAACACCTTGACACATTTACCAGCTGGCAGTGAGATTGAGATGAGTTGGCTGGATTCCTCTTTGACTGTTAAAGATACGAATCAGCCACTAGTTTGCTTTGCATCTGATGTTGGTATTTCTGCTCTACGCCCCCTTATCAAAGAATGGTCTGGTAAAGCTCCAATTATTCTCAACCATTTTGACAAAGGAGTTACTATTTTCGATAATGAGATGAAAGAACTGGCTCAAAAAACACCGAATTTTACTTATAAAACTAGCGATGAACTTTCTCAAAGTCAAGAATTTTTAAAAAGTGCTATTGATGAATACGGCAATCAAGCCAGCTATCTCATCACAGGTCAGCCTGATGATGTAAATGAGATGAAGAATTTTTTAAAGGAAAATGGGATTGATAGCAAAAACATACAAGTAAGCTCGTTTAGAGGTTTGAAATAGGAGCAATCTATCTTCTATGTATTTCAATCAAACCCTACTAGGTCATTCGAACAAGCCTACTAGCTAATTCTAGGTAAATGTGATAGGATAAACATAGAGAAAGGAGCTTTTATGGCCAATATTTTTGACTACCTCAATGATGTAGCATACGATTCCTTTTATGATCTCCCCGTGAATGAGTTAGATGTTCTTGCCTTGACTGAGTTGACCTATCTTTCTTTCGATGATGTAGTCACCCAAGAACCAAAGCGCCTCATAGATCTTGCACCCCAAATTCCTAGAGACACGACGATGTTGACCAATAAAAACCGTCTCCAGTTGTTGGATCAGCTCGCTCAACACAAACGCTTTAAAAATTGCAAGCTTTCAGACTTTATCAACGATATCGATCCTGAATTGCAAAAACAGTTTGCGGCTATGACTTATCGTATCAGTCTCGATACTTATTTGCTTGTTTTTCGTGGGACGGATGATAGTATCATCGGTTGGAAAGAAGATTTCCATATGACCTATATGAAAGAAATCCCAGCTCAAAAACACGCCCTGCAGTATTTAGAAGACTTTTTTGCTCAACATCCTAATCAAAAGGTTGTCATGGCAGGACACTCAAAAGGGGGCAATCTAGCTGTCTATGCTGCCAGTCAACTTGATCCAAACTTACAGAAAAACATTGTCGCTGTCTACACTTTTGATGCCCCTGGACTTCACAAGGAACTAACCGAAACAGCTGGCTATCAAAACATGATGGAAAGAACGAAAGTATTTGTCCCACAAGGGTCTATCATCGGGATGATGCTGGAAATTCCTGATAAAAAAATCGTCGTTCGAAGCACTGCCTTGGGTGGTCTTGCCCAGCATGACACCTTTAGTTGGCAGGTTGAAGACAAACACTTTGTCCAACTAGACGAGACCAATAGTGACAGCCAGCAAGTTGATACTACCTTCAAGGAATGGGTTGAAACTGTCCCTGATACGGAACTGCAGCTCTACTTTGACCTCTTTTTTGGAATTATTCTTGATGCAGGCATCTCCTCTATCAACGATCTTTCTTCCTTCAAGGTCATTGAACACGTTCACCATCTCTTTGTCCAAGCTCAATCCCTCACTCCCGAAGAAAGAGAAACCATGGGACGCTTAACCCAACTCTTGATTGATACCCGTTACCAAGCTTGGAAAAATCGAGAATAGACAAAAACCAACTAATCTAACGATTAGTTGGTTTTTTGTTTCAGAAACTAATGGATACTACTTAGAATCTCGAGTATAGAATTAGTCTTCTTTTTTCTTGCGAGACACAAGTCCAAATCCGCTCATCAAACCAAGTACTCCTAGAGCTGCCAAAGCTGCATGATCTTCCGCACCAGTATTAGGTAATTCTTTGGTTGCTTTAGTAGTTGGAGATTGCTCAGTCGGTTTTTTTTGAGGGGCAGTAACAACTTTTTCGTAGACATGTTCTGTGTCGCCATTTGGAAGTTTCTTAGTCTCTACGAAGCGGTAACCTGGGATATCTTTCTTAGGTTGTTCGCCGTCTTCGGTTGGATAACCTGGAATGTCATTGCCTTCCTTATCCTTGTGACTAGTCTTCACTTTTTCGTAGACATGTTCTGTGTCACCGTTTGGAAGTTTCTTAGTCTCTACGAAGCGATAGCCTGGAATATCTTTCTTAGGTTGTTCGCCGTCTTCGCTTGGATAACCTGGAATTTCATTGCCTTCCTTATCCTTATGACTAGTCTTAACCTTCTCATAAACGTGTTCTGTGTCACCGTTTGGAAGTTTCTTAGTCTCTACGAAGCGGTAACCTGGAATATCCTTCTTAGGTTGTTCGCCGTCTTCGGTTGGGTGGCCTGGAATTTCATTGCCTTCCTTATCCTTGTGACTGGTCTTCACTTTTTCGTAGACATGTTCTGTGTCACCGTTTGGAAGTTTCTTAGTCTCTACGAAGCGGTAGCCTGGAATATCTTTCTTAGGTTGTTCACCGTCTTCGGTTGGGTGGCCTGGAATGTCATTCCCTTCCTTATCCTTATGACTGGTCTTAACCTTCTCATAAACGTGCTCTGTGTCACCGTTTGGAAGTTTCTTAGTCTCTACGAAGCGGTAACCTGGGATATCTTTCTTAGGTTGTTCACCGTCTTCGGTTGGGTGGCCTGGAATTTCATTGCCTTCCTTATCCTTATGACTAGTCTTAACCTTCTCATAAACGTGTTCTGTGTCGCCGTTTGGAAGTTTCTTAGTCTCTACGAAGCGGTAACCTGGAATATCTTTCTTAGGTTGTTCACCGTCTTCTGTTGGATAACCTGGAATTTCATTCCCTTCCTTATCCTTATGACTAGTCTTAACCTTCTCATAAACGTGTTCTGTGTCACCGTTTGGAAGTTTCTTAGTCTCTACGAAGCGGTAACCTGGAATATCTTTCTTAGGTTGTTCACCGTCTTCGCTTGGATAACCTGGAATTTCATTCCCTTCTTTATCCTTGTGACTAGTCTTCACTTTTTCGTAGACATGTTCTGTGTCGCCGTTTGGAAGTTTTTTGGTCTCTACGAAGCGGTAACCTGGAATATCTTTCTTAGGTTGTTCGCCGTCTTCGCTTGGATAACCTGGAATTTCATTCCCTTCCTTATCCTTGTGACTAGTCTTCACTTTTTCGTAGACATGTTCTGTGTCACCGTTTGGAAGTTTCTTGGTCTCTACGAAGCGGTAACCTGGAATATCTTTCTTAGGTTGTTCGCCGTCTTCACTTGGATAACCTGGAATTTCATTCCCTTCCTTATCCTTGTGGCTGGTCTTAACCTTCTCATAAACGTGGACCACATTGCCTTTTTCATCAACCTTAGTTTCAACAATTTTATATCCTAGAATATCTTTCTTAGGTTGCGAACCATCTTCACTTGGTGCTAGGATATTTCCTTTAGTATCAACAAATGAAGTATTCGGACGTACAGTAGGGATGTATTTAGCTGTAATTGGGGTTCCATTCTTATCAACACGTTTAACTGTTACTCCAGTTGCTCGACCTACAAATTCTGGCTCTGGTGTGAAAGTAACTTTTCCAGCTTCATCAATAGTATATGTACCCTCACCTGGTACCTTCTTCTCTGTTGTACCATCGTCAAAGGTCGGCTTAACTGTTTCATCAATTTCTACCGGAATTTCTTTACCATTGATTGTTACTTTTCCGCCTTCAAATGTTGGTGTTCCTGATTGAGGTTGTCCTTTCGGACCTTCTGATTCAGAATCTTTTGAAGTAGGTGTAACCGGGATAACAACTGGGGTATACTTAGCTGTAATTGGGGTTCCGTTCTTATCAACACGCTTAACAGTCACACCTGTTGCTTGACCTGTAAATGTCTTCTCGGGAGTAAAGGTTACTTTTCCAGTTTCATCAATAGTATATGTACCTTCACCTGGAATTGTCTTCTCTTTTGTACCATCATCAAACGTTGGTTTGACTGTTTCATCAATTTCAACAGTTTTCTCAATACCATTAACTTTGACTTTTCCACCTTCAAATGTTGGTGTTCCTGATTGAGTTGCACCCTGAACATCTGTTGTAATAACATCCGAACTTGTTGGAGTTGCTGGTTTAACAACTGGAGTGTATTTAGCTTTTACAGGAGTTCCATTCTCATCTACACGTTGTACTTCTACACCTGTTCCTTTTCCAGTAAATTGTGGTTCTGGCTTAAATTCTACCATACCATTATTTACAGTATAAGTTCCTTCGCCTGGAATGACAATTGGTTGATCTGTTGGTTTTCCTGTTTTTGGATCAATAAGTTCAAGACCCTTGGCTTCATCAATAGGAACAATTTTTTCCACTCCATTAACAGTAACCCTACCACCTAGGAATGTAGGCACTCCTTTTTGAGTTGCACCTTGAATGTCTTCTGTAACAGCATCAGTAGCTGTTGGAATTGCTGCCTTAACAACTGGAGTGTAGCTTGCTGTAACGGGGGTTCCATTCTTGTCTTCACGTAAAACTTCAACGCCTGATGCTTGACCTGTAAAGGTTTTTTCAGGAACAAAGGTTACTGTTCCGTCCGGTGCTACAGTATAAGTACCTTCACCCGGAATAGTGATAGAATCCACAACATTTCCAGTTTTAGAATCAATCAATTTAGCTGGAACAGTGTCATTCATCTCAACAGTAACTTCTTTTCCATTGACAACTGCAGTTCCACCTTGGAATTCTGGTTTTCCAGTTTGAGTTGCACCTTGAACATCTTCAGAAGTCGCAGGAACTCCAATAGGATTTACTGGGATAATTTGTGGCGTGTAAGTTGTCGTCACTTTAGTTCCATTTTCATCTTCTGCTTGCACAGTTGCTGGAGTAACCTTACCAGAATACAATTTATCCGTTGGACTAAAGGTTACCTTTCCAGTTGTTGGATCAATAGAGAATGTACCAATTTCAGTAGTCCCATCTTCAGCATAAGCTGGAGTTGTCTGACCTGCAGGAACTTCATTTCCTTCTTTATCAAGAAGTTTTACTGAACCTTGTTTAATTGGTGCAATTGCATCACCTTGAACAAATGTAGGAGTGCCTGTTTGTGTTGCTCCTTGAATATTTTCAGAAGTTGCTGGAGTTGCTGTTGGTGTAACTGGCGTAATCAATGGTGTGTAAGTTGTTTCAACCGAAATACCATTTTTATCTTTAGCCTGTACACGCACAGGTTGAACTTCACCACTATAAGTCTTATCAGTTGGGGTAAAGACTGCAACGGCTTGTTCACCAACTGTTTTCAGAGTATATGTACCAATAACATTTCCACTAGGGTCTTTAGCTGGAACAGATGTTGCTGGAGTTCCGGTTTCATCTAAAAGAGTGAAAGTAGCTGGGTCAATATCTACAGTCACCTGTTTACCATCCAGTGTAGTCGTACCACCATTGAATGTTACTGTACTTTCTTGAGTTGCTCCTTGGACATCAACTGACTTAGCAGGTTCTGCTGTTGGAGTAACACCTACAATATGTGGAGTATAAGTTGTCTTAACTTTTGTACCATTCTCATCTTCAGCCTGAACTGTTGCAGGTTGGACTTTACCTTTGTAAGTCTTATCGGCTGGACTGAATGTTACAGTATTTGAAGTTGGGTCAATTGTATATTCCCCTACTTTGTTACCATTCTCATCCAAAGCATCTACTGAAGCTCCAGGTGCTACCGGAGTACCATTCTTATCAAGAAGAACAGCTGAGTTCGGCTTGATTGGAGCAACAGAGTGTCCTTCTTTGAATGCTACCGTTCCTGTTTGAGTAGCGCCTTGGATACCAGTTGATTCTGCAGGAGTTGCTGTTGGAGTAACTGGTGTAACAGTTGGAGTATAAGTTGCTGTCGCTGTAGCGGTAATAGGTCTTCCATCTTTATCTTGACCAAGAGTTGCTGTTAATGATACAGTCACTGGGGTTGCTGTACCTGTGAATGTTTTCAACGGAACAAATGTCACAACACCAGTTTCATTATTAATTGTGTATGTTCCTTGACCATCAATTGTTACTTGGTCAACTAACTTACCAGTGGTAGGATCTACCAACTTAGCAGGTGAAGCAGCACTTGGTGCCACAGGTGAGCCATCACCAACAGATGTAAAGGTTGGAGTACCTGTTTGAGTCGCTCCTTGAACATCTGTGGATGTTACATTATGACCTTCAATCGTGTCTGTTACTGTGATGTGGTAAGTTGTTGTAGCTGTTGATGAGCCAGCCCCATGATCCACACCAGATTCAGTTCCACCTATTGTAGCATCTGTTGTGTAATTGCCATTACTATCAATAACTTCAACTGTTACTGTATAGACTCCCACTTCACTCAGTGTATAACCACTAGCAAGATTATAGTTGTTTGCATCTTGTTTAGTGTCATAAACCCTCTGAACTCCTGAAGGAGATGTTACTGTAATACGAGTAATGTAAGTTGTTTTTCCGTACTTAGTATCTTCTGCATCAGAGATTGTCACTGCAGCTTTTGCTTCATTACGGAGATCTACCGCAGTTCCTTTAGTAGAAGTATAATCTTGTGAGCTTGCAGTTGGTTTCGTATTGACAACAGTCGCAACATCTGAGTTAGTTGCGATTGTTCCTCTAATGATTCCACCAAAACCTGATTTAGTATGAACTTCCCATGAATCATCACCCAACTTTTTAGCAGTAACTTCTGTTCCATCTGATGATGTCCATGTGTTTGAATGTTTGTCAAAAGTAATAGTTACTGACATACCATCGCCAGCTTGGTTAGTATTTTGAGAAACATATTCCGTCATTGGACGATCAGGAGTAGTTACACTTGTTACATTTCCATCTTTATCAAGTTGACGAGTATATTCGTAAATGAAGAATTTCATACCACCGTCTAGCTGAGCTTCTGTGTACACTTGACGTTTAGTCCATCTTGTCGTACCATCACCATTCAGTGTTTTACTTTCAGCATATTCGCTTGGTAGCTCCCAGTGTCCGGTAGCCTTATTAAAAGTAGCAGTGTGTTTTTGCCCATCAGTTCCATTCAATTCAACTCGATCACGTAAGAAAGTTCCCTTAACATTTTCAGCTGATGCTTCTACTTTGATATTATCAACACCAACTTTTGCAGTTGCCTCTGACGTGACTGGAATATTAAAGACGGTATTTGAATCTACAGCACCTAGTTCTTGATTTTCAGTAACCGCTGTATTGGTTGAACCACTATCTACAAGCCATTTACTATTAACGGCTTTCAAGTTTGTTACAGTTCCATCTGGCATTGTAACCTTAGCACTTGTAGCACCTTTCGAGATTTTAACAGGAACTGTTGTTGAATAGGTTTCAACGTTTTGAACTTCAACTTTAGGCTTAACAACTACAGTAATAGAACCGTGCGCCTCTTGACCTGACTGATTCCATGTCGTATTATTAGATAATTTATCATAATCTTTAGCAAATACTGAAACGGTATAGATACCTGCCTCTGTCACCTTACCTCCAATGACAGCATTACCCATGTTGGTTCCAGCAGCTTTTTGCTCTTCAGCAGTACTGTTTGTTACAGTATAGTTGGTACCAGGAATCAACACTTTAGAATCATCTAATTCTGCTCCTATAGTGTTGTAGCCTGAGACACCTGTGACTGCTTTAGAAGAATTTTGACGAACTTTAACTACTTTACCTTCAGCAGTTGTATAGTCATAGTTTCCTGCTGAATTGCCAGGTATCGCACTAGCTCCCGAAGAATCATGAAAACGAAGATTGATATTCGCATCATCACCAACAGTTCTATCATAACGAGCTGAATCTGACTGAATTGTAGGAGGTGTGCTATCTTGCCAACCTACCCAACCAGCACGTAGATTCTGAATTTGGAAGGTGACAGTCCGCCCATCTGTATTCGTTGCAGTAATATTAAATCGTAAGTCATACACTCCATTTTCAATACCAGCAATTACTTTACCTTGAATGGTATCTGTCGCCTCATCATAAGCAACACCTGGTACAAGGTTAGTTGGTGTTACAGAGGTAAGACTCCAACCAGCTTGCTTAGCTTTTTCTGTAACTGCAATACGATCTTTCAAACCTTTAATATAAACTCTGTCAACTCCTTGTTCATACCCATAGCCATAAATTTCTGTAGCTAGGTATTCATAACCACCGTTAGCAGAGTATATTGACGTCGCAGCGTTTGAAATTCTTGACCCATCCGCACGGAGTTTATTTCTCCAAAGTGGTGCTTCTTCAGCTAACTTTTTAGCGGCATCAGGGGTTAATGGATAGTCTACACGTCCTTTGTTGTTATGACCAGTTTTTCCACCCTGTTCTGTATGCATCCCATTTCCAGCATTGGTATCTTCACCAGTCCGCTGATTAGAATAGACTTCTATCTCTAACCCTGTAGCATCAGTACCCGTAATTAATTTAATTTCTTGTACTGGAATTGTATAGGTATCTTTACCAGTATGATTTGCAGCGTTTGTTTCCGATGCATGAGTTGTGTTAGAACCCTCTTCGGCATAGAAATCTTGAGCAGCCAAAGCGACTCCAAAGTTTCCATCTTTTCCGATTCCTGCTTTCTTCAAATCATTGTAGACAGCAATAATGGAATCATTTAAGCGTGACAATTGATCATTGATTTGTTTAGCTGTAACGCTATCCGTAACTAACACTTTTTTAGCTTCCGCAATAACTTCTTTATTATTAGCTATCGCCGCCTCAATTGCCGCTTTGTTTTCAGCCTCAAGCTTATTTTTCCGGACTGCTTCAGTTGCTAAAACATTGGTTACCTCAGCTTCAGAGGTAACTTGTTCTAAGACTTTTTTAGCTTCTTGGACTGGTTTGACAGTTTCTTCTGCTTCTTTTGTTTCTTTTGTTTCTTCTGCTTTTTCTGTAGCAGTGGTCGCCACTGGTTTGACTGCTGTAGTTGCTGCTGTTTCCTCAACTTGTTTCCCAGCTTCGTCTGACTCAACTACAACTGTAATCAAAGCTTCAACTTTAGCATGCTCTGCATCGATATCAGCCTGTTTTGCAGTTTCGTTTGCAAGAACTGCCTTTGCCGCAGTCAATACTTCATTTGCAGTAGCTATCGCTGTTGCATCAGCTTTCTTTGCAGATGCAATCTTCGCTTCTAACTCAACTACTTTTTTAGTCAGAGCAGTCTTATCAACTTTTTTAGTCTCTACTACTTTTTCTGACGCCTTAGCTTCAGATTTCTCCGCCGTTATAGTTGACTCCGACTCCTTTGTTGCTACTGGTGTTGTCGTTGCCACTGTTGCATCTGCACCTTGTACTTCCGCTGCCGATACCGCACCATTACCTAGGAACATCATCAAACCGGTCGCAATTGCCACCGACGCTGCCCCAAAGCTGTACTTCCGAATGCCATAACGAATGTACTTCTCCGTTCTAAACCCCTGTTGCTTACTCTTCATAAGATACACAACCCTCCTATTTTTATTATATCGATATTGAAATATAGAAAAAACGAAATTTCTTCCCTACTCAAAAAATGGTCTTTAAATTTCATTATTCTAAAAGGATTATATCCTCGTATTCAATATGCATATTCATACTAACACTTTTCCCTATCTTTTTCAACAACTTTTATAATTTTATTTAAAATAAAATTAATAACATCCAAATCATTTGATTTGCAAAAACAAGAACAAGTCCTATATTTACAATATGTAAACCTTTTGTTTTTGTTGAAAACAAACTCAATAAAATACTATTTAATGTATCAAAGTATATATTTATATTTTGATACATTTCTCATATATTATTTTTATACATAATTTAATTATAATTATTGCTATAAAATATGAGTGTATCCTGTATCGAAATCAGTGTATTTTGGTCAGTTATTTCTTATTTATCCTATGCTCTTATTACCGTTCAACTAAAAAAGCCGAAACAACTTATCTTACAGCAATTTCCTTCTTTTTAAAATATAAGTCAGCCTACCTCGAATACAAAAGTGGGACTTTCTTTTCACTTTATTTCTCTCTTCTATGCTATACTTAGTTTAGTACATTCTTTGAGATTGGAGACTTTATGAAAATCCATAAAACCGTGAATCCCGTTGCCTATGAAAACACTTATTATCTAGAAGGAAACCAACACCTGATTTTGGTTGACCCAGGTAGCCATTGGGAGGCTATTCGCAAAACTATCGTGAAAATCAACAAACCAGTCTGTGCGATTCTCCTGACTCACACCCACTACGACCACATTATGAGTCTTGACTTGGTCAGAGATACTTTTGGAAATCCCCCCGTTTATGTAGCAGAAAGTGAAGCCAGCTGGCTCTTTACCCCTGTTGACAATCTCTCTGGCCTACCTCGTCATGATGATATGGCTGATGTCATCTGCAAACCAGCTGAACACACCTATGTCTATCACGAGGAATACCAGATCGAAGAGTTTCGTTTTACGGCATTGCCAACACCTGGCCATTCTATCGGAGGTGTTTCTCTGGTTTTTCCTGATGCCCATCTAGTCTTAACCGGAGATGTTCTATTCCGCGAAACCATCGGACGGACGGACCTTCCTACAGGTAGCATGGAACAACTTCTCCATAGTGTCCAGACTCAACTCTTCACTCTTCCTAACTACGATGTCTATCCTGGGCACGGCCCGGCTACGACCATCTCTCACGAAAAGACCTTTAATCCCTTTTTCTAGCAAACAAAAAACCAAGGATAATTTCCTCGGTTTTTTTGTAGCTTCTATTTTTATGTTAATATTTTCTCAGAAGAATCAATATTGACTAGAAAAATAATTCAAAACTAATTAGCCGGATTCAATTCTTTCCAACTAATGTTAGACAAATCAAGCTTTTCAGAAGAGATATCTAAAACTTGCTCTGCTTTTTCATTGCCACCGATTTGAATAGTTGCTTCTTTAATCTTCTGGACTCCATTTTTATCAAACGAATATAAAGCCAAGTTCATTTCTGGACGGGTTGACTGCCAGTCTGCATAAGAGACTAGACCATTTTCGTAAATAACAAAGCCTGAGCGAAAACCACCTGCAGAAGGTACATATGCTGTATGAAGTAAACTAGGTTTGTGATTTTCCAAATAATAAATGGCTGAAACAAATTTTTCATCGCCAATAAGCAACTCGTCTTGACCATCCTTATTCAAATCAACTATTGCGTATTTCCAATCGGGTGCATTTTGATAATCCATTCGAGAGAAAACTAGGCCATATTCTTCTGAAGTAATCTTATTTTGTTTATTTTCCTTGTATAAATCTTCTCTATTACCTTGTTTTAAAAGGTCTGTAAAATGATTATAGCGTTCAATCACTTCTTTATATAAATCTTGTCCAGTTTCTTTCTTACTTTCAGCAGTCGATTGCGATTCCTTGGTTGACGAGTCACTAGTATTTTCAGCCTTTGCTTCTGTTGATACACTAGTCTTATCGTCTTGGGAGACAGATGATAGTGCAGATGAAGGTTCTGTATTGTTTCTATTTTTATTGAGACCACAAGATGCTAGAACTGAAATCGAAAGAATAGCTGATAGCATCATTAAAAATTTCTTCATGTTAACCTCGATAGCATTGCATTTTCAGATTGATAAACTTCAAAAATGAACCATTAATTCCAAGATGATACTTGGTTAGGGACTTACTTTACCAAATAATCACACGATCCTCTGGTGAACGCCACATACCGTCGCCTTCTTTGACATCATAAGTTGTAAAGAAGTCATCGAAGTTTGGTACTTGGACATTGACACGGAGTTTAGCAGGCGCGTGCACATCGACACTGGCCATGAGTTTCATCAACTCCGGACGGCCTTTCATACGCCAGATACGAGCAAAGTTGTGGAAGAATTCTTCAGCAGAGAAGTCTGGCTCTCTCTTAGCAGCTTCAAGGGCTGCAGCAATTCCTCCAAGGTCAGCAACGTTTTCTGAAACTGTCAACTTACCATTTATAGTGGCACCATAAGATTCTTGACCATCAAACTGGTCGATAACTTTCTGAGTTTTTTCCTTAAAGGCAGTATAGTCACTCTCTGTCCACCAATCCTTGAGGCTACCATTTTCATCAAAGGAAGCTCCATTTGTATCAAAGGCATGAGAAATTTCGTGAGCGATAACTGCTCCGATACCACCATAGTTGGCTGAAGATGACTGATGCAAGTCATAGAATGGAGCCTGTAAAATGGCAGCTGGGAAAACAATCAAGTTCTTCTGAGGATTGTAGTAGGCATTAACCATGTGTGCTGGCATGCCCCACTCCTTGTAGTCAACTGGCTGGTTCCACTTGCTCCAGCTGTGCTTGATTTCCACACGCGCAAAGGCTAGGGCATTCTCAAAGAGACTGGCAGTTTCGTCCACTACCTTGTCCTTGTAGCGGGCTGGCAATTCCTCTGGATAACCGATATAAGGCTTGATGACATTGAGTTTGACAATAGCCTTATCACGCGTTTCAGGAGTGAGCCAGTCATTCTTAGCCAAACGTTCCTTATAAACATCAATCATAGTCGCCACTTTTTTCTCTACGTCTGCCTTAGCTTCTGGGGAGAATTTTTCATGCGCATACCAGAGACCAAGGGCTTGCTTAAAGGGACCTTGGGCCAAGTGATAGGCTGCCTTGACCTTGTCCTGAGCTTCTGGAACACCTGAAAGGGCACGTCCATAGGCACCTGATAGGACACGAATCTCGTCTGTGAGATAGCTGGTTGAAAGATTGACCACAGCCAAAATCAAGGTTGCCTTAAGCAAAGGCCACGCTTCTTCACTATAAAATTGGTCTGCTGCTTGCCAGAAACGTTCCTCATCTACGATAACCTTATCTGGAGTTTGTCCAAGAACTGCTTGGAAGAAATCATCCAAAGGTAGGGCAGGGGCAAATTTCTTGAAATCTTCATAAGCGTATGGATGGTAGAGTTTGGCATATTCTGAACTTTCTTCGTTTGAAAGAACCACTGCTGCGATACGACGGTCCAATTCCAATCTCTTCTCTAGTAAGTCTTCGATTTCCTCATCTGAAAAATCATAGGCTTTGAGTAGATTCGTTGTACTTTCCTTCCAAAGAGTCAAGAGCTCCTCACGCTGAGGATGGTCTTCAGCATAGTAAGTTGTATCTGGTAGGATAGTCCCTGGTGCACTAGCCCAGAGAACATTGGTTCTGGCATCCATAAAGTCTGGTGATACGCCAAATGGGAGGAAGTTTGGCTTCCCTGCTAGCTCAAACGCTGCTAGTTTGCTAGTGTAATCTGCAAAGCTCTCCAAATCTTGGTATTCCTTGAGCATTGGCAAAACAGACTTGATCCCATCTGCTTCTCTCTTGTCAAAATCACGTACCATACGATGGTACTTAACAAAGTTGGCGAGGATAGCGTCCTCTGGAACATCTTCGCCTTCCAACCACTTGTCCGTAGTCGCCAGCATCAACTCTTCAATTTCCTCATCAAGGTCAATAAAGCCACCTGTTCGAGATTTGTCAGCTGGAATGACCGCTGTTTTTTCCCATTCGCCATTGATTGCATCATAAAAATCGTCTTGATAACGTGTCATCTTGTTCTCGCTTTCATTTTTCACTTATTCTTAGCTTAGCAAAAAACACCATGGAATGCAATTAAAAATGGTCTCTCTTTTTTCTTCATTTTTCAGTTATTATTTTAAAATTTTTAAAAATTAACTTGACTTAATTTTTTTTTTAAGGTATATTAAAAGACAGGAGGAAAATAACTGTATGATACGTATCGAAAACCTCAGTGTCTCCTACAAAGAAACGTTGGCACTAAAGGATATTTCACTAGTGCTCCAAGGACCAACTATTACTGGAATTATTGGTCCAAACGGTGCTGGAAAATCAACTTTATTAAAAAGTATGTTGGGAATTATCCCACACGAAGGTCAGGCCTTTCTCGATGACAAAGAGGTCAAGAAATCTTTACATCGAGTTGCCTATGTCGAGCAAAAAATCCATATCGACTACAATTTCCCTATCAAGGTCAAGGAATGTGTCTCACTGGGACTCTATCCATCTATCCCGCTCTTCCACACTTTAAAGGCCAGCCACTGGAAAAAAGTGGCGGATGCACTTGAAATCGTTGGACTCTCAGACTATGCTGATCGCCAAATCAGTCAGCTCTCAGGAGGACAATTCCAACGTGTTTTGATTGCCCGTTGCTTAGTGCAGGAAGCTGACTACATCTTTCTAGATGAGCCATTTGTCGGGATTGATTCGGTTAGTGAAGAGATTATCATGAACACGCTGAGAGACCTTAAAAAAGCTGGTAAAACAGTTCTCATCGTCCATCATGACCTCAGCAAAGTCCCTCATTATTTCGACCAAGTTATGCTTCTCAATCGAGAATTGGTTGCTATTGGTTCAACTGAAGAAATCTTTACCGAAGTCAATCTCAAAAAAGCTTATGGTAGTAAGCTCTTCTTTAATGGAGGTGACCTATGATAGCAGAATTTATCGATGGATTGCAACATTTCCATTTCCTACAAAATGCCCTGATAACAGCTATAGTCATCGGGGTGGTTGCTGGAGCCGTGGGATGTTTTATCATCTTACGTGGAATGTCTCTCATGGGGGATGCCATCTCTCACGCAGTTTTGCCCGGCGTAGCCCTTTCCTTTATCCTGGGAATTGATTTCTTTATTGGAGCGATCATCTTTGGCTTGATGGCTTCCATCATCATTACCTACATCAAGGGGAACTCTATCATCAAGAGTGACACTGCCATTGGTATTACCTTTTCATCTTTCTTAGCCTTAGGTGTCATCTTGATTAGTGTTGCCAAGAGTTCGACAGACCTCTTCCATATCCTTTTTGGGAATATCCTCGCTGTCCAAGATACGGACATGTGGATCACCATTGGTGTGGGGGCATTGATTCTCTTGATTATCGGGATTTTCTTTAAACAACTATTGATTACATCCTTTGACGAGCTTTTGGCTAAAGCCATGGGAATGCCTGTTAATTTCTATCACTATCTACTCATGGTGCTCTTGACCCTTGTGTCAGTCACTGCCATGCAAAGTGTTGGAACGATTCTTATCGTGGCCATGTTGATCACCCCAGCTGCGACGGCTTACCTTTATGCTAATAGCCTAAAGAGCATGATTTTTCTTTCATCAACCCTAGGGGCAACCGCTTCTGTTTTGGGACTCTTTATCGGCTATAGCTTCAACCTCGCAGCAGGATCCAGCATCGTGCTCACATCTGCCAGCTTCTTCTTAATCAGTTTCTTTATCTCACCAAAGCAACGATACTTGAAACTAAAAAATAAAAAAATCAATAAATAAGGGGAAACCCTTCTGGAGGAATCTAATGAAAAAATTAGGTACATTGCTCGTTCTTTTTCTTTCTATCATTGGATTAGCTGCCTGTGCTAGTGGGAAAAAAGATACAGCATCTACAAACCAAAAACTAAAGGTTGTAGCGACTAACTCTATCATTGCTGATATTACTAAAAATATCGCTGGTGACAAGATTGATCTTCATAGTATAGTTCCTGTTGGTCAAGACCCACACGAGTACGAACCACTTCCTGAAGACGTAAAGAAAACTTCTGAGGCTGACCTCATTTTCTATAACGGTATCAACCTTGAAACAGGTGGCAATGCTTGGTTTACCAAATTGGTCGAAAATGCCAAGAAAACTGAAAACAAAGACTACTATGCAGTTAGTGACGGCGTAGATATCATCTACCTTGAAGGTCAAAACGAGAAAGGCAAAGAAGACCCACACGCTTGGCTCAACCTTGAAAATGGGATAATTTATGCTAAAAATATCGCTAAACAGTTGATTGCAAAAGACCCTAGCAACAAGGAATTCTACGAAAAAAATCTCAAAGACTATACTGAAAAGCTAGACAAACTGGACAAGGAAGCTAAAGAGAAATTTAACAATATCCCTGCTGAGAAAAAACTCATTGTAACCAGCGAAGGATGCTTCAAATACTTCTCTAAAGCTTACGAAGTTCCAAGTGCCTACATCTGGGAAATCAACACAGAAGAAGAAGGAACACCTGAACAAATCAAGACCTTGGTTGAAAAACTTCGCCAAACAAAAGTTCCATCACTCTTTGTTGAATCAAGTGTCGATGACCGTCCAATGAAGACTGTTTCACAAGACACAAATATCCCAATTTACGCACAAATCTTTACTGACTCAATCGCTGAAGAAGGTAAAGAAGGTGACAGCTACTACAACATGATGAAATACAACCTTGACAAGATTGCTGAAGGTTTGTCAAAATAATCCATTAAAAACGTCATTCTCACCGAATTGGCGTTTTTTCAATTTCCGGTCAAATCATTGGAAAAATCTGACAATTCTCGGTAAAATAAAAGAAAAAAGAATGGAGTAGTTTCATGACCACTTTTCTCGGAAATCCTGTAACTTTTACAGGTAAACAACTGCAAGTCGGAGACAAGGCACTTGACTTTTCTCTTACGACAACCGATCTCTCTAAAAAAACGCTAGCTGACTTTGATGGAAAGAAAAAAGTCTTGAGTGTTGTCCCTTCTATCGATACTGGTATCTGCTCAACGCAAACACGTCGCTTCAACCAGGAACTTGCTAGCCTTGATAATACCGTCGTTCTTACCGTTTCTATGGACCTACCATTTGCCCAAGGACGCTGGTGTGGGGCTGAAGGCCTTGACAATGCCATCATGCTTTCAGACTACTTTGACCATTCTTTCGGACGTGATTATGCCCTCTTGATCAACGAATGGCATCTCCTTGCACGTGCCGTCTTTGTTCTCGATACTGACAATGTCATCCGTTATGTAGAATACGTTGACAATATCAACACGGAGCCAAACTTTGAAGCTGCTATTACTGCAGTTAAAGAACTAGACTAAAATCACAAGCATTATGACAGAAAGCTAGAGAAATCTAGCTTTTTTTGGTATACTAGATGGAGAGAATATACAAGAGGAAACGAATGACTCCAAATAAAGAAGATTATTTAAAATGTATTTATGAAATCGGTACGGACATGCAAAAAATCACCAACAAAGAAATTGCTGCCCGTATGCAGGTCTCTCCACCTGCTGTAACAGAGATGATCAAACGCATGAAAAGTGAAAATCTCATCCTCAAGGATAAGGAGAATGGCTATCTATTAACAGATATTGGTCTCAAACTGGTCTCTGAGCTCTATCGTAAACACCGTTTGATTGAAGTCTTTCTAGTTCACCATTTGGACTATACTAGCGATCAGATCCACGAAGAAGCTGAGGTCCTAGAACACACTGTCTCCGACCTTTTTGTAAAGAGACTGGATAAACTGCTGGGTTTCCCTCAAACCTGCCCCCACGGTGGAACTATACCAGCCGAGGGAGAACTCTTGGTTGAAATCAATAACCTGCCACTAGCAGCCGTCCAGGAAGCTGGAACCTATCTCCTGACTCGCGTTCATGATAGTTTTGAACTACTCAAATATCTAGAAAAGCACGCAATTCATATCGGTGACCAACTCCAAGTCAAGCAGTTTGATGGCTTTTCCAATAGCTTTACTCTGGTCAACAAAGACGAAGACCTCCAAGTTAGTATGGATATCGCCAAACAACTCTATGTCGAAAAAATCAACTAACCCTTATTCCTGAAAGAAGTTCCTTTCAGGGATTTTTTATTATTTTGCTTGTAAGTCCCATTCATTTGGTGTAGAATGAAGCTAGATAAAAGAGGAAGGTCATCTTATGAAAAAGCTCTTTAGACTACACTTCGCAGCCATTGCAGTCTCCGATTTGCTACTACTATTTACATTTTTTTACACCAGATCCGTGACATCTTTGGACTGGCTCCTACTCTCTGGCTTCATTTTAATCCTTTCTCAGGGATTACTGCTATTTCGCTTGGTCTTCCGACTCAAACATCATTTCCCTGAGATTTATCCTCAAATCAATAAAAAGATTCGCTTCTACTATTTAGGAGTTCTCACCATTGACTTTCTATTATTTGTCCTTTTAACCTTCACTAGTTCTCAGCGATTTTCCTATCTTATGCCAATCGTCACTTCTTGCCATTCTACTTTTTATTATCTGACGGCTAACCACCTAAGAGAAAACTATCCAAACTTTTACAACAAACACATAGTCTTCTGGGAGTGTCTATAAACAAAAACCAAGCCAGCTGGGCTTGGTTTTCTTATCTATTTTTAGTATCAAGGATAACGGTGACTGGTCCATCATTAACCAGCTCCACCTGCATATCCGCTCCAAAAATACCTGTCTGAACAGGGACTTCCTGAGCTAGCTTTTGGTTGAAAGTATCATAGAAGGCAGTTGCCATATCCGGCTTGGCGGCACCTGTAAAAGCTGGACGATTGCCTTTCTTAGTGTCCGCAAAGAGGGTAAACTGAGAAATAGAAAGGATTTCTCCTTCAATATCTTTGACAGACAGGTTCATCTTGCCTTCTGCATCCGAAAAAATCCGCATATTGACAAGCTTTCTTACAGCATAGTCCAGATCTTCCTCTTGGTCCTCTGGGCCAACACCGACCAGTAATAAGAGCCCCTGTTTGATTTTCCCCTGAACCTGACCTTCGATACTTACTTGGGCTTTTTTAACCCGTTGGATAATGATTTTCATAATAGCCTTTCTAGTAACTGAGGGGAGAATTAGCCGTTGGTCCGTTTGACAGAGTAGACCTCTGGCACACTCTTAATCTTATCCACAACTGTAGTCAGTGTAGAGAGGTTGGAAATACCAAAGGAGACATGGATGTTAGCAAATTTCATATCCTTAGTTGGTTGAGCATTAACGGTCGAGATATTCTTGGTCGTGTTTGAGAGAACTTGCAGAACATCATTTAAGAGCCCTGTACGATTGAGACCATAGATATCGATGTGGGCAGTGTATTCCTTGCTTGAGAATTGATCTTCCCATTCCACATCAAGGAGACGTTGCTCGTAGTTTTCTTGGGCACGGAGATTCATACAGTCCACACGGTGAATAGCTACACCACGACCCTTGGTAATGTAGCCAACAATGTCGTCACCCGGAACTGGATTGCAACACTTGGCAATCCGAACTAGGAGACCTGAGGCCCCTTCAATGACCACACCACCCTCATGCTTGACCTTGAGGGTTTCTTTATTTTCAACCTTAACTTCACCACCTTTGACAAGTTCTTCTGCCTCCGCCTTGGCCTTGGCACGCTCTTCCTCACGGCGTTCCTTTTCGGTCAAACGGTTAAAGACGGTAATAGCGCCAATTTCTCCAAAACCAATAGCTGCATAGAGGGCCTCCTCTGTCTTGTAGCTAGTCTTTTGAAGGACCTCGTCCATGTGACGCTTATCCATGAATTTATTGGCCACATAACCGTTTTCTTGGAACTGGGCCATCAGCATCTCACGGCCCTTGTTTACAGATAATTCCTTGTCTTGATTTTTAAAGAACTGGCGAATCTTGTTGCGCGCCTTACTGGTCTTGACCATGTTGAGCCAGTCACGACTCGGTCCAAAAGAGTTGGGGTTGGTGATAATTTCAACCTGATCCCCTGTCTTAAGCTTGGTTGTTAGCGGAACCATACGGCCATTGACCTTGGCACCAGTCGCTTTTTCACCGACTTTGGTATGGATTTCATAGGCAAAGTCAATCGGTCCTGAATCTTTTGGAAGGGAGCGAACTGCACCATCTGGGGTAAAAACGTAAATCTCCTCCGCCAGATAGTTTTCTTTAACAGAGTCCACAAATTCCTTGGCATCATCAGCCTGGTCTTGGAGCTCCATCATCTCCTTGATCCAGTTCATCCCAATAGCAGATTCCTTGCTGTTGACCTGCCCTTTAATGCCTTTCTTATAGGCCCAGTGAGCTGCTACCCCGTACTCAGCCACTTCGTGCATTTCCTTGGTCCGAATCTGGAATTCAATCGGCCCTTTTGGCCCATAAACGGTTGTATGGATGGACTGGTAACCATTGGCCTTACGATTGGCGATATAGTCTTTGAAGCGGCCTGGCATGGGTTTCCAAAGTTCATGCACATAACCCAACATGGCATAGACA
The DNA here is from genome assembly GCF_023110055.1 of Streptococcus oralis. Classification (GTDB taxonomy): domain Bacteria; phylum Bacillota; class Bacilli; order Lactobacillales; family Streptococcaceae; genus Streptococcus; species Streptococcus oralis_BY. The sequence goes on from NZ_JALDVG010000001.1 coordinate 1,044,237, forward strand.
TCACTCTGGGTATCTAAGATACAGCGAATGGCAATCAGGTCATAAATCTCCTCAAAGCGTTTCTTCTTATCCTGCATCTTGCGATAGATCGAATAGATATGCTTAGGACGGCCATAGATTTTCCCTTTGAGATTGCGTTCGGTAGCATACTCTTCCAACTTGGTTACGACTTCATCGACCAAAGCCTCTCGCTCTCTACGTTTCTCCTTCATCATGTGGGTGATCTTGTAAAACTCAGTTGGATTGAGGTAACGGAAAGATAGATCTTCCAACTCCCACTTGACACTGGAAATCCCTAGACGATGAGCAAGTGGTGCGTAAATTTCCATGGTTTCTCTAGAGATACGTTCTTGCTTGTCCTTTCGCAGGTGTTTGAGAGTCCGCATATTGTGCAAACGGTCCGATAATTTAACCAAGATAACACGGATATCCTCAGACATGGCCATAAGCATCTTGCGGTGATTTTCAGCTAATTGTTCCTCGAGTGATTTGTACTCAACCTTACCAAGCTTGGTCACACCATCAACGATAATCCGAACATCATGACCGAACTCTCTCTCCAGATCATCCAGTGTCGCATCTGTGTCTTCAACAACGTCATGCAAAAAACCACAGGCGACGGTTACGGCATCCAGCTTGAGCTTAGCCAGAATTCCTGCCACCTGAATGGGATGGATAATATAGGGCTCACCTGATTTGCGGTATTGACCACTGTGACAATCCACCGCATAAATCAAAGCTTTTTGTACAAAAGCAACGTCTTCCTTTGTTAAATATTCTCTCGTTAAAGCGACTACCTGATCGCCCGTCAAATTCACTTCTTTCGGCATCTATACTCTCCAATTCTTCCTACCATTTTATCACTTTTTTAAGAATATTAAAACTAGAAAAGCCTGTTTTTATGCCAATACCAATCATTAAAAAAACACTGCCAGATTTCTCGAGCAGTGTTTTGACATTTCATTTGTTTAGTAAACTGTTTTTTCAGTTTCTACGTCGAAGAAGTGAGCTTTGTTCAAGTCAAATCCAAGTTCAACTGTTGCACCAGCTTGCAAATAGTCACGTGCATCAACTTTAGCAACGAATTCATCTTTACCAACTTGGCAGTATAGGTGAGATTCTGAACCAAGCAACTCTGATACAGAGATAGTTGCTTTCACAACTGATTCTGGGAATGTTTCAAGGAAAGCAGGTTCTGCATTCACGTCTTCTGGACGAATACCGAAGATCAATTCTTTACCTTCGTAACCTTTTTCACGAAGAACTTTCAAAGCACCTTCTGGAACTTTCAAAGTAAATCCATCAGCAACAATGCGATCACCGTTCAATTTAACGTTGATGAAGTTCATAGCTGGGCTTCCGATAAATCCTGCTACGAATTTGTTAACTGGGTTTTTGTAAACTTCTTGAGGAGTACCGATTTGCTCAACACGTCCGATAGTACCTGTACCAGCAGGGTTTTTAGTTGCTGACATGATAACGATACGGTCTGCAAGTGTCATCGCTTCTGTTTGGTCGTGAGTTACGTAGATAGTTGTAGCTCCGATACGACGGTGAATTTTAGCGATTTCAGCACGCATTGATACACGAAGTTTCGCATCCAAGTTTGACAAAGGTTCGTCCATCAAGAATACTTTTGCATCACGGACAATGGCACGACCCATGGCAACACGTTGACGTTGACCACCTGAAAGGTCAGCTGGTTTACGATCCAAGAATTCTTTCAAGCCAAGAATTTCAGCTGCTTCTTGTACACGTTTTTCGATGTCATCTTTGCTGTATTTACGCAATTTCAAACCGAAAGCCATGTTATCGTATACAGTCATGTGTGGATAAAGAGCGTAGTTTTGGAATACCATGGCGATGTCACGGTCTTTTGGAGCTACGTCGTTGACAACCACGCCATCGATAGATGCAGTACCTTCTGTGATATCTTCAAGACCTGCAATCATACGAAGAGTAGTTGATTTACCACATCCTGAAGGACCTACGAAAACGATAAATTCTTTGTCTTTGATGTCCAAGTTGAAGTCTTCAACTGAGTAGTGTTCGCTGTTTGGATATTTTTTGTAAATGTTTTTAAGATTTAATTCTACCATCGAGGTGAACTCCTTTTGTATTTTGATAGTTTTATTATAGATGAAAACGCTTTATTTTTCTATGGCAAGGTGACCAAAAAAATAAAAAAGTTCTGTGCAACTTGCACAAAACTTTAAAGAATATCTGGTAAAATCAACTGATAACAAAGAGTGAGATCCGTCAACTCCTTCAACTGTAGCCCTGTCAATTCTTCCCATTTGTCAATCTTGTATTGGAGAGAATTGCGGTGCAGATAGAGTTGCTGGGCTGTTTTAGTTAGGACAGCACTGTTTTCCCAGAGAGAAAGAATAATCTCCTGAATCTGATCCTGATCCAAAATCATCTGGTGTAGGCAGTCTTTAATGACTCTCAGGTCCACAAGCCTTTCTCCCATAGTCCACAGATAGAGCTGTGAAAAGGTGTGTACACCTTGATGCCCCTGACGCCACCATGTCTTAAACAAATCCCGCTCCGCTTTGATCAGGTCTGACAGAGATTGGTGCACCGTCTGAGACCACACCTGCCCCAACATGATAGACAGACGAAGGCCAAAGTCATACTCAACCGCTTCAATCGTATCAGATAAGATTGAGCGAACAGAGGTGTACTTATCTTGTTGAAGCACAAATACATAATCCTGAACTCCGACCTGCAATACTGTCTGGCAGTTGGGAAAGAGAGTTTGCATCATATCCAACCAAGAGGCTAGATTTTCCTGTTGGTAATAAGACAGATGGCAATAAACCAGCTGAATTTTTTTAAATGCTTGCGGTGCCTGCCCCTTCCCCTCAATCAGGTAGGGATACCAAGGATTGAGTGAACGAGCCTGCTCTTGCTGGGTCAAAAGGGCAACCAGCTGCTTTTCACGCTCGCTGAGCCCAGCTTCCTCCAGTAAAATCCACTGCTGAGAAGCTAAAGGGAGAGTAAGATAGCCTGGTTTCTCAATCGGCTGATCTGAAATCTGAGCTTCAGGAAACCAGTCCTGTAATTCCTTTGCAATCATATCCTAGCCCTCCACTTTTTGGATGCACCAAGAAATTATGGTCTCTAGACGCTCCACATTTTCAGTCAGATGGAGATAGCCCATCACTGCTTCAAAACCTGTAGACATGCGGTAAGTCACGACATCAGCATTTTTAGCCTTTGTATGACTATTGGTATTGCGACCACGTTTGTAGATTTCTTCTTCTTTTTCCGTCAGGACTTGCTCCTCCAACATGAGGGCAATCAAACGAGCCTGAGCCTTGGCTGACACATACTTGGTCGCCTCTTGGTGGAGCTTGTTGGGCTTGGTCATGCCTTTGAGGATGAGGTGGCGGCGAATATACATGGAATAAACCGCATCTCCTTCAAAGGCTAGCGCAATCCCGTTAATGAGATTGACATCAATCACGAGTCCACCTCACTCCATCCTTGGTGTCAAGGAGCTTAATTCCTTGAGCAGCAAGTTGGTCACGGATTTGGTCTGCTGTCGCAAAGTCACGATTGGCACGCGCTTCTTGGCGCTTTTGGATCAAGGCTTCAATGTCTGCATCCAAAACTTCCTCAATAAAGACAATTCCAAAGACTTCCAACATATCTGCAAGAGCTTTCTTAACACTTGCATCATAGTTGCCAGAGTTGATCCATTTGGCCATTTCAAAGACTACTGTGATACCATTTGCGGAGTTGAAATCCTCATCCATAGCGGCAACAAACTTATCTTTAAAAGCCTGTAACTCTTGTGCATCTACAGTCCCAGAAAATGGTTGCTCGTAAGTGTTTTTTAGATACTTAAGATTGGTCTCGGCATCACGCACTGCTTTTTCCGTAAAGTTGATCGGCTTACGGTAATGCTGAGTCGCAAAGAAGAAACGCAACACTTGGCCATCAAGAGTTTTAAGGGCATCGTGTACGGTGATAAAGTTGCCCAAGGACTTGGACATCTTGACATTATCGATATTAACAAAGCCATTGTGCATCCAGTAGTTGGCGAAAGTCTTGCCTGTTTTGGCTTCTGACTGGGCAATTTCATTGGTATGATGCGGAAATTCCAGATCGGCTCCCCCACCGTGAATATCGATGGTATCTCCTAAAATTTCCGTTGACATGACCGAACACTCGATATGCCAGCCTGGACGACCAGGACCCCAAGGGCTCTCCCAAGAAATCTCACCTGGTTTGGCTGCTTTCCAAAGGGCAAAATCTACAGGATTTTCCTTGCGAGCCGTTTCTTCATCCGTTCGACCTGAAGCACCTAGCTCCAAATCTTCCAAGGTTTTATTGGCCAACTTAGCATAGTTGTGAGATTTTTCCACGCGGAAGTAAACATCTCCTTGACTCTCATAGGCAAAGCCTTTTTCAATCAAATCTTTCACAAAGCGAATGATATCAGCCATAAACTCTACAACACGCGGATGACGAGTCGCAGGTTTCACGCCTAAGGCTGTCACATCCTCACGAAAGGCAGCGATGTACTTGTCCGCAACCTCTTGAGGCGTGATGCCTTCTTCCTTGGCACGGTTGATAATCTTATCATCCACATCCGTAAAATTGGAAATATAGGCAACTTCGTAGCCACGGTATTCAAAATAACGACGAATGGTATCAAAAGCCACCGTCGAACGGGCATTCCCCACGTGGATATAGTTGTAGACCGTAGGTCCACAGACATACATCTTAACCTTGCCGTCCTCAATAGGTACAAATTCTCGCAAATCACGAGACATGGTGTCGTAAATTTTAATCATGCAGTCCACTCCCTTCTCTATTTCTGACTTTTTCGGCTGAAAACCAGCTCTGCAAATGGGCCAAATTGTCTGAGGCTATCCAGTTGGTAAAAGCGCTGCCCTTCCTCTTGGGTAAAGAGGGGAACCCCCTTTCCTAGGATAAGGGGTGCTATCTGAATAATGAGGTGGTCGAAAAGATCCGCATCCAAGAGCGGTCCTACTAAGGAATTACCACCAATCACAAAGACATTTTTGCCTTTGTCAATCTGGCGAACAAAGTCCACCACATCCCCAGCTACTGGCTGGTAATTGCTGACAGGCAGGTGCCTATCATGCGTAAAGACATAGTTTTCCGTAGCTTGATAAAAACTTTCTACATCTTGCAAATCTTGGATTTCCTCAAAGGTCCGCTTGCCCATGATGGTGATATCCATTTGCCTGTAAAAGTCATCATAGCCTGTATCCTCTACAGAACCAAGCTGATGCAGCCAGTCTATCCTGTGCTGACTGTCTGCCAAGTAGCCATCCATGGTGATACAGCCGTAAAAATATACTGCCATTCTTGTAGTTACCTTTCTAGTTCCTTGGCTATTATCAAAGCGATAGTGAAAAAAGTCATGGCATCAGCTGTCCGCTCTTCATGGCGGGCATCCCAGGCTCGGTTATGATGATCCACATAGTCAGCTGTGTAGAAGAACTGATAGACTTTACTCTTGCGAAATTGACTCCAAGCCATGATAGCTGAAGCTTCCATGTCCACCACTTGTGCACCAGCAGCCAAGCGACGCTTGACCTTATCAGGCGTTTCTCGATAAAAGGCATCAGTCGTCCAAGCCTTTGTTCGAATGTGCTCAATGCCAGATTTGTTCAAAGCTTCTTCCATGGTTAAGAGCAAAGTTTCGTCATAAGCTATCTCATCACTTGGAGGAGCGTAATGATAACTTGTACCTTCATCACGTAGAGCTGAACTTGGTAGGATAATCTTATCTGCCTGAATAGACTGATCTAGAACTCCGCAAGAACCCAACACAATAAAGTTCTTAAATCCTCTTGCTTTGAGTTCTTCTAAGAGCCCAACAACCATCGGGGCTCCAATCGTAGCTATAGCAACTGCTACCTTACTCCCATCCTTTTCATAGATATACCATGGAAATCTACCATTTAGATTGGTTAGATAGCCACCTTCGTAAACATCTTCAAACTGCTTTACTCGTTCAATGATTTCTCCATTAAAAGATAAAATGATCGTGTCACAGATTTCTCCACCACCACGAATACTTCGATCAGTTGGTTCGATAACAGCAGGTACATTTTCGAATTCTTCTAATAGCATTTTTCTACTCTTTCTCATTCAAATAAACTACCTGTGTCTGTTTGACAAAGCCGATTTTTTCATACAAGCGCTTGGCACCTACGTTGCAGTCCTCTACTGCAATCTGAAATTCCTTATCATTTTGCTCAATCAGTTGGTTGACTAGGGATTTTGCTAAATAGCTTCCGTAGCCTTTGCCACGTTCAAGTTCTGATATTGCTAAACCGTAGAAGTAATTCGTATTAGTCGATAAATCTACCGTGCAAGTCCCAATAACCTGACCGTCTTTTAATAAAATATATAGGCGACTTTCTGAATCCTTCAGAGCTTCAGCGACATATCTATCCACAACTTCTCTCGATTCATGTTCCTCTGAAAATGCCTGAAATTTTAACTGGCTAATTTGCTCCTGATACGAACTATCTGCTAACAAAACTTCAAGATTAGAAACAGTTACTAACTGATAAGGTCTTCTATCCTTACCTAACCAGGTTTCTGTCTCTTCATCCTCGACCAATCCCCAGTTGCTGACAAAATCAGGATGACGCTCTAGAAAAATACGTTCTGTCTGAAAAGTAACTGAACGAATAGGGAAAGAAGCCGTTTCTTTCTCAAAACTCGTAAACAAAGCACACGCAATTCCCTGACGGCGATGATTTGGATGAACCAGTATCGTCACTTCCACATCTTGGTCATCAGCATAGACAGTTAATAGACCAACAAGTTCGCCTTTTTCATAATAAAGGAAAAAGGCGGGCATGTTTGGGTCAAAATTAAGCATGTTAGAAAGATAGGGGTCACGATAAGTTCCATCATAGGCTTGGCAACAGTCAATTAGTTTTTTCGCCTCAGATAACTCCTCTTGGCTTAACTTGTTTCTTGCTTGAATCATATAGGTATCCTCTACAACCCCGACGATCTGTGACTGGCTTCTCTAGCCTGCTCTAGTTTATTGACGTAGTACTCTCGTTTTTCTTCAACTTCATGGATCGTTGGTTCATCCTTCTGTCCATGAACTCGGACGATCTTAGCTGGAATACCGACAACCGTCACATCACTAGGTACGTCTGCCACGACTACTGCAGCTGCACCAACCTTGGCATTTTCACCGATTTCTACCGGTCCGATGACTTGGGCATGGGCTGATATGAGAGCTCCTTTTCGCACAGTCGGGTGGCGTTTGCCTGTATCCTTTCCCGTACCGCCTAGAGTCACTCCGTGATAGAGAAGAACGCCTTTTTCAACAATCGCCGTCTCTCCAATCACCAGGCCTGAACCATGGTCGATAAAAACACCTGAGTCAATCTGGGCACCCGGATGGATCTCAATCTGAGTCCAAAAGCGCCAAAACTGGCTGTGCATACGAGCCAAGAGTTTAAAGCCATGCTTCCAGAGAAAATGCGAGAGACGGTGAGCCGCTAAGGCCTTGACACCTGGATAAGTCAGCAAAACTTCCAAACTGTTGCGTGCCGCTGGATCATTTTCTTTTACAATATCAATGGTTTCGCGCCACCATCCCATACATTTCTCCTTTTCTTATTCTGAATCTTTTGGTGTTTCTGTAACTTCTTTCTTCGGTTTGTGGTCCTTGTGATGACGTGGACGGTGAGGTCGCTCAGACTTTTCGCCTTTTTCATCATGATCAGGTTTTGGAGGACGAGGAAGAAGAGCCTTCATAGAGGCATCGATACGGCCTTTTTCATCAATCTTGATAACCTTAACGTCGACTTCATCACCGATAGCTACCAAGTCCTCGACACGGTTGGTACGAGTCCAAGCCATTTCAGAAATGTGCACAAGTGCATCTGTCTTATCAAAGAGGTTGACAAAGGCACCAAATTTCTCGATACGAACAACCTTAGCATGGTAAACTTCATCCACTTTGGCTTCACGAACCAAGCCAGCGATGATTTCTTTGGTTCGGTTAATGGCATCTTGGTCGCTAGAGTAGATGGATACATTACCTTCTTCGTCAATATCAATCTTAACGCCTGTTTCAGCGATAATCTTGTCGATGGTTTCTCCACCTTTACCGATGACAATCTTGATTTTGTCCACATCAATCTTGATAGTATCAATTTTCGGAGCAGTTGGAGCCAATTCTGGACGAACTTCTGGAATAGTTGCTTCAATCACATCAAGGATTTCAAAACGCGCTTTCTTGGCTTGAGCCAAAGCTTCAGTCAAGATTTCTGCAGTAATTCCTTGGATCTTGATATCCATTTGAAGGGCTGTAATCCCGTCACGAGTACCGGCAACCTTAAAGTCCATGTCTCCAAAGTGGTCTTCCAAACCTTGGATATCTGTCAATACTGTATAGTTATTTCCATCTGAGATGAGACCCATGGCAATACCAGCTACTGGCGCCTTGATTGGCACACCACCAGCCATAAGGGCAAGCGTTCCCGCACAGATAGAAGCTTGAGAAGAAGAACCGTTTGATTCTAAGACTTCTGCTACCAAGCGGATCGCGTATGGAAATTCTTCCAAACTTGGCAAGACTTGAGCAAGAGCACGTTCACCGAGAGCCCCATGACCAATTTCACGACGACCAGGCGCACCGTAACGACCAGTTTCCCCTACAGAGTATTGAGGGAAGTTATAGTGGTGCATAAAGCGTTTCTTGTACTCTGGGTCCAACCCATCGATGATTTGAGTTTCTCCCATCGGAGCCAAGGTCAAAACTGAAAGAGCTTGAGTTTGGCCACGAGTGAAAAGACCAGAACCGTGCACACGAGGAAGGAAGTCAACAACCGCATCCAAAGGACGGATTTCATCGACCTTACGACCGTCAGGACGCACCTTGTCTTCTGTGATCAAACGGCGCACTTCAGCGTGTTCCATTTGTTCCAAGATTTCAGCCACATCACGCATGATACGGTCAAATTCTTCATGGTCTGCATATTTTTCTTGGTAAACAGCAGTCACTTGGTCTTTAACTGCTTGAGTTGCAGCTTCACGAGCCAATTTTTCTTCTACTTGGACCGCTTTTTGGAGGTCGCTGTTGTAGGCTGCGATGATTTCAGCTTGCAAGTCAGCATCTACATGAAGCAATTCTACTTCTGCTTTTTCTTTACCTACTGCTGCTACGATTTCTTCTTGGAAGGCAATCAATTCTTTAACTGCTTCGTGACCTTTAAGAAGGGCTTCCAACATGATTTCTTCTGACAATTCTTTGGCACCAGACTCAACCATGTTGATAGCGTGTTTGGTCCCAGCTACTGTCAATTCAAGAAGCGATTGCTCTGCCTGTTCTTGACTTGGGTTGATGATGATTTGGCCATCTACATAACCTACTTGTACCCCAGCAATTGGTCCGTCAAATGGAATGTCTGAGATAGAAAGTGCCAATGATGATCCAAACATTGCTGCCATTGGTGCAGAAGCATTTTCATCGTAAGAAAGAACTGTGTTGATGACTTGGACTTCATTACGGAAACCTTCCGCAAACATAGGACGGATTGGACGGTCAATCAAACGCGCTGTCAAAGTCGCATCTGTTGAAGGACGTCCTTCACGTTTCATAAAGCCACCAGGAAACTTCCCAGCCGCATACATTTTTTCTTCGTAGTTGACTTGAAGAGGGAAGAAATCCCCAGTTGCCATTTTCTTAGACATAACGGCAGCAGTCAAGACAGTTGACTCACCGTAACGCACGACAACAGAGCCATTTGCTTGCTTAGCAACCTGACCAGTCTCTACAATTAACTCACGACCAGCAAAAGTCGTTTGAAACACTTGTTTTGTCATTTTAATCCCCTTTGGATTGATGAAATTATACGCCTTGCCTACAAAGATCAAGATACTAAGGTCGCAAAAAGCAAAGTAAAAATAGGAAACTGGCGAAGTCTTCGATAAAGACAAGACAGTTTATCTTTTTTACACAGCTTTTCGGCCGAGTTCAATTTTCAAGATACTAAGCCGTTAAGCAACTCAAAGGAAAATAGAAAATCGAATGATAGAGCGACTGCTCCTAGGTAGATTTATCTTTTTCCACAGAGTTGTAGGCGTGTTCAATTCTCAAGCTACAAATCATTAGAAAGGTTTGATGCTAAAGCATCTAATCCTTTCACGCTAATCGCTATTAGGCGATTAGCTAAATGCTTTACTAACTCTCTCGTCAAATAACATCGATTTGACTCGTTCGTGTCGCTCAAACTAAATACTGAAAAGAACAAATTATGAAAAAATTTCTGTCATAAAATTGAGAATCGACATAGCCTTTAAAACTTTTATACCCTCATCTTTGTATCAAGTACGTACAGAGTCTATTTTATCATATTTTTCTTAAAAAGTGCGGGCTTTTCTATTAAAAAGGAACCATTCCCCTCACCTGAGAAGAATGGTTTGCTTTTTATTATCCTAAAGACTGATGGTTAAACAAGGCATGGGTTGCTTGGTGGATGTATTTTGCTGTTTCAGCATTGTTCATGGTGTAGAGATGCACACCTGCGACATCCTGAGTGACCAAGTCCACGATCTGATCCACAGCATAGGCAAGTCCTGCTGCTCTGAGCGACTCAGGGTCATGCTCATACTTGTCTAAGATGGCCTTAAATTTACGTGGAAGATGGATATTCTCACAAGTCTTCAAGAGACGAAGCGCTTGATTACGGTTAAGAATAGGCATGATCCCCGCATGAATAGGAACATCAATCCCTGCCAAGGTACACTTGTCTTGGAAATCGTAGAAACGCTCATTGTCAAAGAAAAGTTGCGTTACGAGGCTGGAACAGCCTGCATCCACTTTCTTCTTGAGATTTTGAATATCTGAGATCTGGTTTGGAGAGTCAGGGTGCCCCTCTGGGTAGCAAGCGCCAATAATATCAAAGTGAGGAGCTTGTTCCTTGATGAACTCAATCAAGTCCGTTGCGTAGCGGAAATCCTTTTGTGGTTCCACATCAGGTATAATATCCCCACGCAAGGCCAAGATTTTCTGTACCCCAACCTTATCCAAGTCTGCAATGGTTTCAGCAACTTTGTCCTTGGTCAGATAGATAGCTGGCAAGTGGGCAATGGTTGGAATCGCCAAGTCATTCTGGATAAAGTCAGCCAAACGAACCGTTGTTTCCTTGATATTAAATTTATTATTGCTGGCAGTCACACTGATAAAGTGCGGTGTCAGCTCCCGCATATCCTGCAAGGCTGAAATAATTTTATCATTACCCACTGCTGGGTTTGGAGGGAACACTTCAAATGAAAGTGACGGTGTTTGGCGTGACATAGTCATTATCCTTTTCTTTTTGATTTCATGATTGCTGAGCCAGCTAGGGCCAAGCAGTTCCTTGATCAGTCAGTGTCAAGAGAGAAATCTTATCTTACAATTTCTCACGCGCAGCTTTTGCTGCTTCGACAAGGCGGATCAAGCTTTCTTTTGTTTCTGGAATACCGCGTGTTTTCAAACCACAGTCAGGGTTGATCCAAACTTTCTTGCTTGGTACTTTGGCAAGAATAGCATCGATTGTGTGGTCGATTTCGCCTTCATTTGGCACACGAGGTGAGTGGATATCGTAAACCCCAGGTCCCACTTCTGTTTGGAAGTTTTTCGCTTTGAGCTCGTCCAAGATTTCAAGGTTTGAACGGCTTGCTTCAAAGGAAATAACGTCCGCATCCATGTTGTCGATAGCTGGGATGATATCTGTAAATTCTGAGTAACACATGTGGGTGTGGATTTGTGTGTCTGGCGCTACTGTAGAGTGTACCAAGCGGAAGGCTGGAATAGCCCAGTCAAGGTAGTCTTCGTACCAGTCGCTACGACGGAGTGGCAATTTCTCACGAAGAGCAGCCTCGTCGATTTGGATGATTTTCACACCTGCAGCTTCAAGGTCAAGAACTTCATCCTTAATAGCAAGGGCGATTTGAAGAGTTGAGTCCTTGATAGAGATGTCTTCACGTGGGAATGACCAGTTAAGGATGGTAACAGGTCCTGTCAACATACCTTTAACAGGTTTGTCAGTACGGCTTTGAGCATAGCTAGACCATTTGACAGTGATTGGGTTGAGACGAGTGACATCGCCCCAGATGATTGGTGGTTTCACCCCACGCATACCGTAAGATTGTACCCAACCATTCTTAGAGAAGAGATAACCTGACAAGTTTTGACCGAAGTACTCAACCATGTCATTACGCTCAAACTCACCGTGTACAAGCACGTCAAATCCAACTTCTTCTTGCCATTTGATCCATTCGTCGATAGTTTCAGCAAGGAAAGCATCGTATTCTTCTTGTGACAATTCACCCTTACGGAAGGCCAAACGTTTGGCACGAACTTCCTTAGTTTGAGGGAATGAACCGATGGTTGTTGTTGGAAGTGCTGGAAGTTTAAAGGCTTCTTCTTGGATGGCTTCACGTTCTGCAAAGGCTGGCAAACGAGTGTAGTCAGCGTCTGTCAAACCAGCGATACGAGCACGAAGTTCTGCGTTTTCACCCACACGTTCAGTCGCAAAGAGTTCTTTGTTTGCTGCAAGAGCTTGTTCACCTTGACCGTTGCGGATAGCATCCAAATCACGAAGTTCTTCCAATTTTTCAACTGCAAAGGCAAAGTGGTTCAAGATAGCTGGTTCAAATTCTTCGTTAGCTGTTGTAAATGGCACATGAAGAAGTGAGCACGAGCTTGTCAATACGATGTTTTCAGCTGGAATTTGCTCAAGAACAGCCAAGCTCTTTTCGTAGTTGTTACGCCAAATGTTTTTACCATTGACAATACCTGCATAGAGAGTCTTGTCAGCTGGAAAACCACCTTTAACGAGTTCAAGAGTTTTCTTACCTTCAACGAAGTCCAAACCAATGGCATCTACTGGCAAGTTCACAAGATCAGAGTAGACGTCACGAACGTCACCGAAGTAAGTTTGAAGCAAGACTTCAAGACCTTTTTTATCAGCCAAAAGTTTGTTGTAGAGGTTCAAGAAGAGAGCTTTTTCTTCAGCTGTCAAATCTTTTACAAGAGCAGCTTCGTCGAGTTGGATGCGAGTTGCACCAAGCTCCGCCAATTTAGCAAAAACTTCTTGGTATGCAGCTACTAAGCTATCTACGAAGTCTTCAGCTTTCACGCCTTCTTCAAAGTCTGACAATTGAAGGAAAGTGAATGGACCTACAAGGACAGGACGAGTGTTGAGACCAAGTTCTTTGGCTTCTTGGAACTCATCAAAGATCTTGTGACCAGCCAATTTAACTTGAGTGTCTTTTTCAAATTTAGGCACGATGTAGTGGTAGTTGGTGTTGAACCATTTCTTCATCGGAAGGGCACGAACATCCCCTTTTTCTCCTTGGTAACCACGACCCAAAGCAAAGTAGCGCTCAAGGTCAGACAAGTCCAAGTTTTGAACTGAAGCAGGTACCACGTTGAAAAGGAATGCTGCATCGAGGAAGTTGTCATAGTGAGAAAAGTCATTTGATGGGATTTCAGTGATGCCTTTTTCTTTGACAATGTTCCAGTGTTTCGCACGCAATTCTTTAGCCGCAGCCAAGAGTTCTTCTTCTGAGATTTCTTTTCTAAAGTATTTTTCAGTTGTAAATTTCAATTCGCGGAATTCACCCAAACGAGGGAAACCGATGATCGTAGTTGACATGATGTGTCCTCCAAAATTTGTTGTTGAAACTATCTTAACAGAAAAGAAACTGTCTGTATAATTGTAAATAATTAGGCTTTGATATAGTTTGAAACTATATCACTTTTTTGGTCAAAAGAAAAAGACTTGAGACCAGTGTCCCAAATCCTTTTTATATCATGTTTTGTGGCTGTTTTTTAGTTGAAAGGCTCAAACGAGCTATCGACGATTCTCATCAGTGACTATGGCTTGTTATTAGAAAAGACTATAGGTTGGTTTAATCAACTTTTTTCCTGTTCAAGTGGGACGACTGCTAGTGTCTTTCCTAAACTGGCTAGAACTCTTAAGACCGTATCCAACTGAGGACTAGTCTTTCCTGTCTCCATCCTAGCTATGACAGGCTGGCTTACTCCACTGAGTTCCTCTAGCTTTTTCTGACTGATACCTTGCTCATGTCTAGCCTCAATCAGCTCGCTCATGATAGCCACTCGCATATCACTTTCAAGGATTTCCTCCTTGGTGAAGAGCTCAGACCTGATATCCTTCCAATTACTTCCAATGGCACTATTCTTCATCACTTAACCTTCTTTCTTTTAAGCCCTTCAATTCACGCTTGGCTTTTTTAAATTATAACTCAAAAGTTATTAAAAGTAAATCCTAATACTCATAAAAAGAAGACCTTAGAAAAACTCTAAAGGTCTCATCTTTATTATTCGAAAAAATTACGAGAAGAGTTATAATGTGGAGCTAATCCTGACTCTTACTCCAGCTCAATACCTTTCTCTCGGAGATTAGCCAGACACTCCTCATAGTAGGCTGTGTCATGTTCGCTATAGATAGGATTCCCCAACTTTTCCTCAGGCAAATCTTCATAAGGATGACAGATCTTGCCACGATAGTTCTTGTCCAGCCACTCTGGACTGACATTGTAGCCACGGTCAGCCATTTCCTCCATGATCAAGCGATGATAAGCATAGAGATGATAGGGAGAGTGGGTAAAGACATAGTCCACCGTCGCATGCTTTCTCCCCCAGCCATTGCCACGCAGGGCGCAACACTCTCGATGTTGCCCCAAAAGTTGAGGACGGGGAAGTTTTGAAATCAAAGCCTCATGCCAAAGTCTCATGGGCGTCTCCTTTCAGTAACGTTGAATGTTGCAAGTAGGTATTGGGGTAGCGTTCCAGCAACTCTCGAGTCTTAGAAATCAAGTCTTCCTTAGAAGCCTGACCAAAGCGGTAGCGATCCAGCAGGAGCATATAATCTTTGCGCTCAGCATCAGTCGCTTTCTTTTTAAAATAGCCCCAAATATGCTGAAAGGCATTGCAAACCTGACCTCTATGCTCAGGAATTTGGCAAGCACGATCAATCAGTTCTTGAACATGACTTACCTCCACCTCTTCATTCTTCAAGTATTGGCGAATCTCATTGTAAATATTGCTAGAATGACTCAAAACGAGGTATTTGTTTCTAGCCCAGAGTTGTTGGCACTGGGATTTTTGATTAGTTTGTCCCATCTTTCTCCTTGCTATCTATCTGTTTCCAGCGAATATGGAAACAAAGTTGTATCTAAAAAATGAGCGAATAAATGACTTCACATGACTGACTGTATGAATCTTTTTTCTTCCTCTAAAAATTTCCTGACTCTTAGGAAACAAAGTAATAATTCTCTTTTAGCTCTCGGAAACGGTCAAAACCTAGAATACCCTCATTTTGTAATCTGCCTAAAACAACGCTAGGATGAATATCGATTTCCTCCGCAAAACATATGATATCCGTCTTATCAAAGTTTCCTTTTTTGACAAAAGCTTGATAATCTTCTGGTCTAATCAAGAAATCTTTTGCAAACTGGTCTGCCTGTTCCTCAGAACGAAGATAGGACTCACTGTTTCCTTCATCAGATGAAAAATCATTCTCCAGAATGTGCCCAATCTCATGAAATAGTGAGAACCAGAAAATGTCTGACGCTTTGTTTCGATCCGTCAGTAAAAGCAAGGCACTACCATTACTGAACTTTTTAGTCGCTCCATTCAAATTGGCATTTGGCAAAGCAGGTAAACCGACTAGGACAACACCACAGTCTAGCAAGATATCATGCAAGCGTTGAGGAAAAACTTCTGGGTCCTGTCTCGTCAACTTTCTCAAAGCTGGCAAGCTTCTCTCTAGCTTTCTGCGATTGAGCTTAGTAGTTGTTGTATCACGCGCTTTTTTAGATGCCAACTCCAGCATGATATTAGAGTTTACTATACTTTTAGTTGTAAACTCACGCGTATTACGATAGCTGACTAGATGGTTAAAAGATGTAAGGTTTTCTAAACTTGCCACACCTAAAATCTTGCGAAGCTCGATAATCTTTTCCTTCAAGCTATAGCGTTTGTCTGGCACGTAGCCTTTTTCCTTAAAATACTTGAAATCTATCATCTCACAGATTTCTTTCTCGCTACCTTCTTCTAGCTCTTTTTGTTCTACAATCTCTGCAACTTTTACATCATAAGCATTCTGAAGATTGAGCCAGGTTTGCATAGAAACTCCACTTAGCTTGGCTAATTTATGAGCTGTTTCTTTACTGATGGACTCCTCCGCATTGACGAGCTTGCTGACAGTCTTTGCTGAAACTCCCAAACGCTCCGCAAATTCTTTCTGCGTTACGTTATAATCTTCAATCAACTCTTCAACATACTGACCTGGATGAAAAGCAATCAGGTCTTTGTATTCAACAATTTTATTACTCATAGTGATTGCTGACCTCCTCTATTTTTAGGATTTCGATTTCAATAGGACTAGAAAATACCTTTTCTAAATCCTCTTCACGAAATTCCACAATCAACCGATAGGAACTCTTTCGGCCATCTATATCTAAAGCAAACTGTCCTTGTCTCTTTCCCTTGAGTTGGTGAAAGTGATACTTAGGAAAAGCCGTCACACTGGCCAAAGAATCCGCCGCTTCCAAAAAGTTGATCAAGAGATGCAACTTTACAGCAACCCTATCCGAAAAATCCTTTTTCGCTCTCCTCAGCTCTGTGCACTGCTTTTTAACAGTTTTATTTGTATAGATAAGCTTCATATATCCCTTTCCGTTAAATTAAATTACCTTTTAGGTAATTTAATTATATCATCTTTAGACAATAAAAACCAGCCAAAAGTTGATTTGGCTGGGATTGTTTTAACCACAAATTCTAAAAGTTCAAAAATTCTCTTGACTCTATTTACTCCTTTTTTCTTAACACAAATTTAATTTCTTCTAATCTAGCTTTTAAAGTGTTATTTGATAACCTCAAATCTAAAGTTTGATATTTTTTAGACTGTTCAAAAATTTCATTATAAACACTTGAAGTACATTCTAACTGACTTTGATAATTCATGATACTTTTTAAATTGTTCTTAAAATCTTTCAATTTATTTTTATAATATGGAGAACGAATATTAAGTTTATCCAACTGGCTTTTCATCGTATCAGAATCTAGTATAAGTTTTTGTAACGACAGCCTTGATTCTAAATTGCTTTCAATATTAATAAATTCATTTAATAAAAAATCTAAACTAGGTAAAGATCTTTCAACATATTCTGAAATACTAAAATCAGGCCTAATACTATTATGAGCATATTTATGCCTTGCTTTTATTAACGAATCATGTATCTTAGTGAAATCACCATCAGTGTTAAATAACAAGAAAATTAATTTTTTGTCATTAGTCTGAATATACTTATCTAAAACATCTTTTTTTATGTCTTCAAACCGCGACCTAGGGCTGTATTTATTTCTACGGAAACTATTTTTCAAAAATTTCTCTAAATGCTTATTATCATTTGAGGACTCAACAGTCAAAATTGAAAAAACTAATTCTTTTACTAGTTGTTCTGAAAAAGTATAGTATTCAATCATCAAATTTAATTCACTCGATTCATATATAGTCTTCAAATCTGTATAGTCAATTTCAATTTCTTTTGCAAAATTCCGATGTTTCTCTGGATCATCTGCAAGACTTCCATCTATTTTCTGTACTCTCTCCAGTGTTTCCTTTAATCTTAATAAACGATTTTTAAATTCATTATAATCAATCATTATATTTACTTTTCTAGCATTCCTTCAAAAATCTCAAATCTCTTTTTAATTGATGATACACTCCCAGTACTTGTAGAAAATGGATTATGCGATTCATCTAATAGATAACCATCGAATAACTGTCCCATATGATTGATATACTTCTCATTAAAATTATCAGGAAGTTTATATCCACCAAATACCATAACCCCTAACAGAGATTCCAAAATACCAAAATTTAGAATACCTTCAATATCTCGATTCGCGTTCACTCTTCTAAATAATTTTTTTGCTTCGAAAAATTCTAACAACTGATCTAAGGAACTAAATAATTTGCTAATTACTTCTTCTGAAATACTTTCTGATTTCTTTTGTTCCCCATATTCATCTAGTATATTTTTAATACCTTGTTTGCTAGATTTAAATTTCCCGTAGTATATATCTGACATTGCTAGAATTCTAAGGAACGCTTCTACATGAAGATCTTTTTTAATCTGAGTTGAAGTAAACAATGATAGGTAATTTCCTGATCGACTTGCAGCGCTATACAATGACTCTATAAATGGACCATAAGCTAACGACTTTCTTATTTGCATGCCATTTAATTTTTCTGAACCAGTATTAATTCTTTCAAAAATTAAATATTTTGAACTAAAATCACCTGGGTTCAGCTGTTTAAACTCTACTAGAGATATAGTACTTCTACGAATTTTTCGTTGGTACTCCTCTGGTAGTTCCTTAAAGGATTTTCCAGCAATTTCAGGAAAAACATTCTTTCTTGATAATCGACTTTTTATATTTTTTTTATCGCTTTTAATACCTGTCCATGGGTGCCCCTCTATAAAGTTATATAATGTAGTTAAACGTTGATAACCATCAATAATCTCGTATCTATTATCATCTACTTCCAAAAGGAAAAGAGGGGGTATGGGAAGACCTAGTATAATCGATTCAATCAGCCTAGAACTCTTAAGCGATGTCCAAACAAACTTCCTTTGCATTTCAGGTTTCTCAATTTCATTATGTTTGAACATATCAACTAGTTCACCAAATGAACGATTACTTACCCAGTGCTTTATTCTAAATCCTTCAGGAACAACATCTTGTTCCTCATCATCTAAATCAGCAAAAGCTTCTTCTACATCTTCTAAAATTTCATCTGAAATTTCTAAGCCATTACTTTTAACTTGACTGTAAAAATCATCTACACTAGAAGCATTAATTGAGCCGTCATAGCCCTCTAATTCCTCTGTATTCACTGCAGTAATTTCATTGTCTGCAAAAAAATAAAAGAAAAACATAAGCACTCCTTAAAATATTTTAATCTGTATAATTTTCCACCTTCACCTGTCCATTCATCAGCATTGGCAAGAGCCAATCGCGAAGTTGGGTGAGTTCTTGGTTTTGTCCTTGTAAACATTTGATTTGTGCAAAATGAGGCTCTGTTATTTTGTGAAAATTATTTTTGATTTCATTTCTTGGTAGAATGATTCTAATTCCTGAAAAATCTTCTTTATTCATATTAGCAAAAGTATTTCCAGTCTTTGCACTCGCATTAGCATTTTCAAAATAATTTTTCAACGCAAAATAAAGATAATATCTATTCGTTTCATCCTCAAAAACAATTGAATTTATTTGTTGATTTGTATGAGACCATTCAGTAGTAAATCCAATTTCACCCACTGTCGCAATACAAGAAACACATAAGCTACCCTGAGGTAAATACTTATTCTGTTGTACGCTTGCTCCTAAATCAGTCAATGTTTCTGAAGTGCTATAAATAAAAGTATTTCCTCGTATATCTCCAATTGTTATAAAAGGAATTTCACCTCCAAAATTATCACTATTTGCTCTAGAAGGTGTTTTTCCAGTAATAATTTTCGACTCAAAGTCTTTAAGAGTCTCCACTCCCCACCCCTCAGGGATTTCGCGTTTGAGTTCTGGGTTATAGACCATCTTTCCGCCTGATGATTTGTAGGGTTTGCCATTCTGGTCTGGGAAATCAAACTGCACAAACCAGTAGTCATAGAGGGTCTTGGCCATGGCTTCCAACTCTTGGTTGATTTGGTTGTTGATTTGGATTTTCTTATCTAAAGCACCCAAAATATCTGTTATTTGATTTTGTTGTTGGATTGAAGGAACATTCGGTATCTTAGTATCTCTTAAATTATCGTTATATAATCTTTTTATGGTACTTCCATTTGTAGTAATAAAAGGATTTGTTTGTAAAAAATAATAAAGAAACTGATTTGTTACCTTTGATTCGTCATTTTCTATCCATACTATATTGGAATCCTGAAAATAAGAATCTTCTCCATCAAATATTACTGTTTTCCCAATTGTTCCTGCCGCAGAAATTAAAATATCACCTTTTTTAGGATATGAATATTTTTCTTTGTATTCACGATAAATCTTTTCATCAATATAGACTGTTGGAGTACCACCAAACGTTGAGATTTTATAAAAAGGGATTCCTGAAAATTCATTTGTCTGAGATTTCAATATTCTCTTACACATTGAGATTTTTCCAATCTCCCCTAACCTTATGCTACTCATACTTCAACCCCTTCATTTGCTCTGCAGTCTCCTGTTCCAATGCATGCGATTGCTGGAAGAGGTCGGTGAGTTTGTTTTGAAAGGCTGTCATCTTTGCTTCAAACTCTTCTGCTGTGATATCTACATAGTCGATCTTGATGTCAAAGTATTGACCAGCACTGAAAGAGTAATTTTTCTCCTTGATGTCCTCATAAGAGACGGTGACAGAAAAGTCCTCGACGGCTTCTTTCTTGATAAAGGTCTCGACGATCTGCTGCTCTTCCTCAGGAGACAACACAGTCTTTTGGTTCTTGCCTTCCTTGACCTTGGTTCCGAGGTTTGAGGCATCGATGAGGACAATATCGCTCTTATTTTTCTTATCGATAAAGAGGATGGAGACGTTGGTACCTGTCGTCGCAAAGATATTGGACGGCATGGAAACGACACCTGCCAGCATTTGATTGTCCACCAAGTGTTGACGGATGGCCTTATCAATCCCTGATTGAGCCGTGATAAATCCTGTTGGCAAGACAACGGCTGCTTGACCGTCTGACTTCAAGGAGTAGATAATATGCTGAACAAAGAGCTCATAAATTGCCATCTTGTCCTTGGACTTGGCTGGAACCTTTGGCACTCCTGCAAAGAAACGCTCACTGGCTTCTGGCAAGGTCTCTACTTGGTCACGCCACTCTGAAAAGTCCAGCTTAAAAGGCGGGTTAGAGACGATATAGTCCATCTTTTCAGGATGACGATTGGCGATGATGGTATTTCCCTGTACGATATTATGGATGGAGTGTTGCAGTCCATTCAAAATCAGATTGAGACGGAGAAGATTAGACGATTTTTGTGAGATATCCTGACTATAGACAGTGGTCTTATCTACACCGATACGACTAGCCAGGTTCATTAGCAAGGTTCCCGAACCAGCCGACGGGTCATAAATTCGCACGTTTGATGGTTGGTTATTTCCCACAAGGATATCAGCGATAATCTTAGCCACAGAGTGAGGTGTATAGTACTCGGCGTACTTACCGCCGCCATCTTTGTTGTAGTCCTTGATCATGTACTCAAAAAGTGTAGAGAAAAAGTCGAAACCTTTTGAGAAAATGGTCTCATCAAACTTAACACGCGCAAGGAGATTGATGATGGCTTTTGCGACCTCGTTGCGCTTACTGCCATCTGAGATGGTATCGGTAATCAGACGCTCATCAAAGAGACGAATGGCCGTATCTCCGTCCGTATGCACAGAGAAGATATCGTTATTATCAATGGCGATTTGGTTAAGAGTATTTTCAAAAATCTCATAGAAAGTCGCCTCGTTTTGCTGACGGTGAAGCGTTTCAATCAACTGGTCTGGCTTGAGCCAAGCTGTGCTGGTACCGATAAATTTTAGAAGCCAAGAATAATCTTCTTCACTCATATCAATTAGTTTTTCATAACTATTAGAAGCATCAATAGCTTTTGCCTGATATAAAAATTTGTCGTTTAAAAACTTATAGAGGAAAGATTGGGTAAGAAGTTTATATTCAGCTGCTTCTCCACCTAATCCAACATGCGTAAAAACAGCCTTCAAATCATCTACTAAGTCTTTAATTTGAGATTTAAATGTTTCACTCATAAAAGTTAATACTCCCGTTCATATTCTTCAAACAATGATTCAACCACACGATCAACATCTTGCATTGATAATCTTTTATCAGGTTGACTATCCAAGACTCCATGTGTGATTTCTTCTTCAATCAATCTTTTTAAATATCCTTCATTTTCTAATATTCCTTGGTTTTGACCTATTTTATGATCTAGTCTGACTTTAGAATCTTTGATGACATAGTAAATTGCAAGAAACTCACTGACCGTCGTTGAGTTGGTCACGTGCTTGTAGGAACGAGCTGCCATTTCATCTCCGTTAAAGTTCATGGTCAAGCGTCTCATACGAGTATGATAGTTTTCCACGGACTTAAAGAGTTCCTCATAGTCTTTTTGTGTTTCCTTGATATTTTCCATCGTATAACCTTCTTGGCCATAGATAAAATGTTTTTGCATGATACGTTGGAATTCTTCGTAGAGAGAAACCCACTCAGGATCCTTTTCATCACGCTGTTTTTTAATCTTACCAGCTACCCGACGTCTCCAATCCTCCAGGTCATTAGCTGCTAGACGAAGTTCTTCCTCTGCAATCTTGACAAAACTAAAACTGGTCTCAGACATCGCTAAATTTAAGAGCGTTTGACTAGAAAAGTCAGCTGGTTTATCAATCAAGGACAGTGTCAGCATCCGTCTAGAGAGGATATTGAGCAAGATTGCGACCTGAGCAATGTCAATCTGCTCGATCAATTGATGGTAACCAAGGAGACGAGCAATATTGTAATACTGCTTGATAGACTCCAAAGCTTTTCGTAGATCGATTAACTGCTTTCTATCCTTGATATCATTGATAGCTTGGGAAAAGTATTCCAGATTATCTGTTGGATAGTCAAGCAAGATTAGCTCAGTCTTGCTTAATTCATGAGAAATCTCGTCTGCAGGGACAAAGAGCGAGCCAAAAACATCCTCTCCTTTTTCCCCTGTCAAGGCTGTATCATACTCTTGATTGAGTTCTTCCAGATAGGCACGATTGGTCCTGTCAAACTCCTTAGAAATATCCGCAAAGTCGATGACATAGCCAAAGAGATAGTCCTTGTATGGACGATTGACACGGGTTAGAGTCTGTAAAAGGTTATGAGCCTTGATTTTACGCCCTAGGTAGAGACGTTTGAGACGAGGGGCATCAAAACCTGTCAAGAGCATGGAGTAGACGATGATAAGGTCAATTTTGCCTTCTTTGTAAGCATCTACCTTGTCTTTCTTTTCTTCCTTATCTCCCTCATCATGGAGAATCAATGCGGATGTCAAGTTGATTGTTCCAGCTTTACGACGTTTTTCCAATTGCTTTTCAAGCTCACGCGCCTGCTTTGACGAGTCACAGACGATCATGCCACCAATCGTCTGATCATCAAAAATTACATCACGTGCACGATTAAAGTCCTCGATGATAAAGTCTAACATAGGTTCTACATAACGAGGGTGAGCAAAGATATCCTCCTTGGACAAGCCTCCACGTTGGATCTCTTCATTGATGGATCTGAGATTGTCTTTATAAGAAGTCTCGATATCTTCTCGCATCAAACGTAGGGTAAAGCCATCATCGATAGACTGGTTGTAGTAGTATTTGTGGATATAGTCCCCAAAAATATCACGTGTGGTCGCATGATTTTCCTTGATCTTGCCATCTTTCTTATAGGTGATCAATGGGGTCCCAGTCAAAGCAATCTTGATTGCATTGGTATCTGCCTGATAGAGATTTGGTAGGTAGGAACCGCGTTCATTATAAGAGCGATGGGCTTCATCGATAAAGTAGATATTTTGACGATTGAGGTCATAACCAGAGCGGTCAGTCAAGTCTGAATTATCCTTGAACTTCTGGATATTGACCACAGCGACATCATAGCCGTCTTGTTTTTGATTGAGCTCTTGAGGGCTGTTGATACGCTTAACCTTGAGCCCTCGTTTGGTAAATTCTTTAAAGGCTTGGTCTGCCAGATCCAAACGATCCACGACAAAGTAAAACTGAGGGACGATTCCCTGTTTTGAGAAATAATTGGTCAGATATCGGATATTGAAGAAAGCCAAGGCAGTCTTACCTGAACCTTGTGTATGCCAGATAACACCCTTCTTAACACCTTTTGCAATCGTCTCTTCGATGGCACGTGTCGCAAAATACTGAGGGTAGCGCATAACGTGCTTTTGCAGTTGCATCTGACCATCCTTGCTCTCTTCCTCTACATAGACAAGTCCAAAACGAAGCATAAAGAGCAGGCGTCCTTTCTGATACAAGGAGGACAGAAAGGCATTGCAAGGTGTATCAGGGTTTAGGTTTGTTTTGAATTCTGGCTGGGACTTGAGGGCAAAGTGGTTCATGTCATCTAAAACGAAGTCGATTTGGTCCTCTGTTAAGGTTGCCAAGGAATGAAGAAAATCTTCTTCTCTTTCTTCCTTGAAAGCATTAAACTTGGTTTTTGAATAGGCATTTGAACCGTAGTAAGAGCCCTGTTTCTGTTGACCTTGTCCACTGATATAGGGCAAGTTATCAGACAGAGCTATCAACTGGGTGATATTGTTAAAGCGGCGGAACTTGCGATTTTCAAAACGTTGTCTAGTTCTGTCTTGTTCCGACTGAATTCCTGTTTTCCCATCTCGAATCGCATTTGGCTGTTTCACTTCGATATAAGAAAGAGGCAGACCATTGATAAATACGACAATGTCCGGACGGAATTCATCCTGGCCATTTTTACAAGTGACTTCAAGTGCTAGATGAAAAGTATTGGCTTCAGGGTTTTCCCAGTCAATATAAACGGTATCTTCCTGACCTTGCAGGCGTCTAAAGAAGGAACGTCCCAAGTCATTTTGATCTAGTTCCAACTTGATATTGGCCAGTTCTCTCTCAAAGTCTTCCTCTGTCAGGTAGTTGTTAAATTTTAAAAATTGCTCCTTAAAAACAGATACGAGGATATTAGTATCTGGATCTCGTTCTGCAATCTCCTTCCCATTACGGGGAAGATAGGTATAGTCCAGTCTCATAAGATGTAGAGCTGCTGGAATTTGTACCCTGGTTAATTCAGAAAAATCTTTTTTCTTTACCATCAAAAAACCTTTCTTAAGCTTCAGTTAAGGTATTCATATTATGATATTCTCAAATTATATACTAGTCTTAGTATAACATATTTAAGGTCAAAAACCTATCACATATTCTCTAAGAAAAATACAGTCATTCCCCCCTTCTTTTGCAAAATATGGTATAGTAGAATCATACTATCTATGAGGAGTTTACATGTCACAGGATAAGCAAATGAAAGCTGTTTCTCCCCTTCTACAGCAAGTCATCAATATTTCATCTATCGTGGGGGGAGTCGGCACCTTGATTTTCTGTATTTGGGCCTATCAGGCGGGTGTTTTACAGTCCAAGGAAACCCTATCGGCCTTTATCCAGCAAGCTGGGGTTTGGGGGCCACCACTCTTTATCTTTTTACAGATCCTTCAAACCGTTGTTCCGATCATTCCGGGAGCTTTGACCTCAGTGGCTGGGGTCTTTATTTACGGCCACATCATCGGAACTATCTATAACTATATCGGCATCGTAATTGGCTGTGCCATTATCTTTTACCTCGTGCGTCTCTATGGAGCTGCCTTTGTTCAGTCGGTCGTCAGCAAACGCACCTATGACAAGTATATCGGTTGGCTAGATAAGGGCAATCGTTTCGAGCGGTTCTTTATCTTTATGATGATCTGGCCAGTTAGCCCGGCTGACTTTCTCTGTATGCTGGCTGCCCTCACCAAGATGACCTTCAAGCGCTATATGATTATCATCGTTTTGACCAAGCCCTTTACCCTAGTGGTTTATACTTATGGTTTGACTTATATTATTGATTTCTTCTGGCAGATGTTTTGAGAATAGAAAAATCCGTTTGGTTTCCCAAGCGGACTTTTAGAACATAAATAGAAAATAGCCTGATACTAAATATACTTTGGTATGAAAATCATGCCTATTTTTCGATAGTGAATCGAGGACTTACCTAGCCTTTCCGCCGTGATAAAAACACCTGAAATCTAATGGTTTCAGGTCTTGGGAAACTTTGAGACATTGGGCTCAAAGTTTAGGTATGGAATTTCGAAGAAAGTCGCTACCGTCCGTCATCACTTAAGGAAAGGCTCAAAAAATTGCCTTCAAACAAAATATCCGTTTGGTTGCCCAAGCGGATATTTTCTTTGTTTTATTTTGCGACACTCTTAGCGAGGACAAAGTTCCCAAGTGTGGCAGAACCATTGCCAGCAACAGCTGGAGTCACGATATAGTCACGTACATCTGGAACTGGTAGGTAGCCATTGAGTAGGGCTGTGAATTTCTCACGTACGCGGTCAAGCATATGTTGTTGAGCCATAACCCCACCACCAAAGACGATGACATCTGGACGGAAAGTTACAGTCGCATTCACTGCGGCTTGAGCAATGTAGTAGGCTTGAACATCCCAAACAGAGTTGTTGAGTTCAATGTTTTCCCCACGAACACCTGTACGAGCTTCCAAACTTGGACCAGCTGCATAACCTTCCAAACATCCATTATGGAAAGGACAAACACCATTAAATTCTTTTTCAATATCCATTGGGTGTCTAGCCACATAATAATGACCCATCTCAGGGTGACCAACACCGCCAATAAACTCGCCACGTTGGATAACACCTGCACCGATACCTGTACCGATTGTGTAATAAACCAAGTTTTCGATACGACCGCCGGCATTATTACGAGCAACCACTTCACCGTATGCAGAACTGTTTACGTCTGTCGTAAAATACATAGGCACGTTTAGAGCGCGACGAAGAGCACCAAGCAAGTCGACATTTCCCCAGTTAGGTTTTGGAGTTGTTGTGATAAATCCATAAGTTTTTGAGTTTTTATCGATATCGATTGGACCAAATGAACCAATGGCAAGTCCTGCAAGATTGTCAAATTTTGAGAAGAACTCGATGGTTTTATCGATTGTTTCAATAGGTGTTGTTGTAGGAAATTGTACCTTTTCTACAACGTTATAGTTTTCATCTCCGACAGCACAGACAAATTTTGTACCGCCCGCTTCCAAGCTTCCGTATAGTTTTGTCATGATTAACCTCTTGTATTTATTTTCTTTATTATAGCATATTTCCAGACTGAAAATTGCTCAATATTTTAGATTTTCCTCTGTAAATTTTACCATTCAAGCAAAAACGAACAAACATGACATTTGTTCGTTTTTTTGTTTTATTAAGCTTTAACTTCGATGATTGCGTCACCCTTAGCAACTGATCCAGAAGCAACTGGATTTACTGAAGCAAAGTCTGCAGTGTTTGTTACGATAACCATAGTTGTGTTATCAAGACCTGCAGCAGCAATCTTAGCTGAGTCAAAGGTTCCGAGAATGTCACCAGCTTTGACCTTGTCGCCTTGAGCAACCTTTTGTTCAAAGCCTTCACCGTTCATTGTCACCGTATCGATACCGACGTGGATCAAGATTTCAGCTCCGTTAGCTGTTCTTAGGCCATAAGCATGTCCTGTTGGGAAGACAATTGTCACTTCAGCATCAGCTGGTGCGTAAACAACATCTTCACTCGGTTTTACAGCAATACCTTGTCCCATAGCTCCACTTGAGAAGACTGGATCATTCACATTTGAAAGAGCAACGACATCACCAACGATTGGTGTTTGGATAACACCTTCGCTTGGTGAAATCACAGTACCAGTTACTGCTTCTTCAGTCAAACGATCTGTTTCAGCTTCAGAAATTGCTCCTGCAACCTCTTCTACTTCATCTTCGTAACCAAACATGTAAGTAAGAGCAAAACCAAGTGCAAAGGATACAGCTACCATAAGAAGGTATTGTAGAAGTTGTCCATTCCCAATGTAAAGCATTGTACCAGGGATGACTGTGATACCATTACCAGTACCAGCAAGTCCAAGGATTGAAGCAAGTCCACCACCGACTGCACCAGCAATCAATGAAAGGAAGAAAGGCTTACGGAAACGCAAGTTAACCCCGAAGATAGCAGGCTCAGTAATACCTAGGAAGGCAGAAAGAGCAGCTGGGAAAGCAAGAGTTTTAAGTTTAGGATTTTTAGTTTTCACACCAACGGCAACAGTTGCAGCACCTTGAGCAGTCATAGCTGCAGTAATGATAGCGTTGAATGGGTTAGCGTGGTCAGCAGCAAGCAATTGAACTTCAAGCAAGTTGAAGATGTGGTGAACACCTGATACGACGATTAATTGGTGAACTCCACCAATCAAGAAACCACCAAGTCCGAATGGCAAGTTAAGAATAGCTTTTGTTCCAATGAGAATGTAGTTTTCAACAACGTGAAAGACTGGTCCGATAACAAACAATCCAAGGATTGACATTACAAGGAGTGTTACAAACGGTGTTACCAAGAGGTCAAGTACATCTGGAACAACCTTACGAACTGCTTTTTCAAACTTAGCTCCGACAACCCCGATGATGAAGGCTGGAAGAACTGAACCTTGCAAACCTACAACTGGGATAAATCCGAAGAACTGCATTGCAGTTACTTCACCACCAGACGCAACAGCCCAGGCATTTGGAAGTGAATCAGAAACGAGCATCATACCAAGAACGATACCAACAGCTGGGTTACCACCGAATACACGGAAAGTTGACCAAACAACCAAACCTGGCAAGATAATAAAGGCAGTGTCTGTCAAGATCTGAGTATAAGTTGTCACATCTTCTGGAAGTGTCATTCCAAGAGCAGTCAAGAGACCACGAACACCCATGAAGAGACCAGTTGCTACGATAACTGGAATGATTGGAACGAAGACGTCACCGAAAGTACGGATAGCACGTTGGAACCAATTTCCTTGTTTAGCAGCTTCTGCTTTCATATCTTCTTTAGAAGATGTTGGCAAACCAAGTGCAACCACTTCGTCATACATCTTGTTTACTGTACCAGTCCCAAATATGATTTGGTATTGGCCTGAGTTAAAGAAAGCTCCTTGAACTTTATCCAAGTTCTCAATCACTTCCTTATTGATTTTCCCTTCATCTTTGACCATGACACGTAGACGAGTTGCACAGTGGGCTACACTGTTGACATTTTCACGTCCGCCAAGGGCTTCGATGACCTTTTTTGCAATATCCTGATTGTTCATTTGCAAAAATCTCCTTATAAAATTTTGTTCTTGTTTGAAAGCGATTTTATTCGCCCTACGACTATTATTTTATCATGTTTCTAAAATATGTCAAGCGTTTTGCAGAATTTTTTATTCCCTTTCTTTTTTCTCTGATTATTTTTGCTCGTTTTTGAGGGATATTCTCTTTTTCCTCAAAAAAATATCTTTATACTTGAGGAGATAAGGCTTTTATTTACATTTTCTTTCATTTTTTCGTGAAAATTTGCCAGATTTCCTTCACTTGATTCCTGGCAATCGTTTGACATATTTTTCTTTTTTTTAACATAAAAGACTTGCTTTTTTTGCCGAAAACGTTTACTATTAATAATAGAATAGAACTTATGGAGGAAAGATAAAATGGAATGGACAACCGAGCGCCGTTACAGACGCTATGAAGACTGGTCTAATGATGAAATCAAACAAATCAAGGAAAAGATGGCTCAATCTCCTTGGCATACTCGTTACCATGTCGAGCCTAAAATGGGCCTTCTCAATGATCCAAATGGCTTTTCTTATTTTGATGGCAAATGGATTCTCTTTTACCAAAACTTCCCCTTCGGTGCAGCCCATGGGTTGAAGTCTTGGGTGCAGCTTGAAAGTGATGATTTAGTGCACTTTACAGAAACTGGAGTCAAAATTTTACCAGATACTCCATTGGATAGCCACGGTGCCTACTCTGGTTCTGCCATGCAGTTCGGCGATCAGTTGTTCCTATTTTATACTGGAAATGTCCGTGATGAAAACTGGATCCGTCACCCTTACCAGATTGGGGCTTTGATGGATAAGGATGGCAAGATTACAAAGATTGACAAGATCTTGATTGACCAGCCAGCAGACTCTACAGACCACTTCCGCGACCCGCAAATTTTTAACTTCAAGGGTCAATATTATGCTATCGTCGGTGGACAGGACTTGGAGAAAAAAGGCTTCGTCCGTCTCTACAAGGCTGTGGACAATGATTATACAAACTGGCAAGCAGTTGGCGACCTTAACTTTGCTAACGACCGCACTGCCTACATGATGGAATGCCCAAATCTAGTCTTTGTAGGGGAGCAACCTGTCCTTCTCTACTGTCCACAAGGATTGGATAAACAAGTTCTAGACTATGACAATATCTACCCAAACATGTACAAAATAGGGGCATCCTTTGATCCTGAAAATGCCAAAATGGTAGATGTGTCTCAACTTCATAATCTAGACTATGGTTTCGAAGCCTATGCGACTCAAGCCTTCAACGCTCCAGATGGACGTGCACTAGCAGTAAGTTGGCTTGGGTTACCAGATGTTTCTTACCCATCTGACCGTTTTGACCACCAAGGAACCTTCTCATTGGTCAAAGAACTCACTATCAAAGATGGCAAACTCTACCAATATCCGGTCGCAGCCGTCAAAGAACTTCGTTCTTCTGAAGAGGCCTTCTTAAATCGCACTCAAACCAATAACACCTATGAACTCGAGCTCAACTTGGAGGCCAACAGCCAAAGCGAGATTGTCTTGCTCGCTGATAAAGAAGGCAAGGGGCTTTCAATCAACTTTGACCTTGTCAATGGACAGGTGACAGTGGATCGTAGTCAGGCTGGTCAACAGTACGCCCAAGAATTTGGTACGACACGTTCTTGCCCTATCAATAACCAAGCTACTACTGCTACTATCTTCATCGACAAGTCGGTCTTTGAAATTTTCATCAATAAAGGAGAAAAAGTATTTTCTGGTCGTGTCTTCCCACATGCGGGCCAAAATGGTATCCTGATCAAGTCTGGAAACCCAACTGGAACTTACTATGAATTAGATTATGGTCGCAAAACTAACTGATGTCGCAAAACTTGCAGGCGTCAGCCCCACTACCGTCTCACGGGTCATCAATAAAAAGGGGTATCTATCTGAGAAAACCATTCAAAAGGTTAATGAAGCCATGCGAGAATTGGGCTACAAGCCCAATAATCTGGCTCGAAGCCTCCAAGGAAAATCTGCCAAGTTGATTGGGCTTATTTTTCCAAACATCAGTCACGTCTTTTATGCGGAGTTGATTGACAAATTGGAACACCAACTCTTCAAAAATGGCTACAAGACCATCATCTGTAACAGCGAACACGACTCTGAAAAAGAACGGGAGTACATTGAAATGCTGGAGGCCAACCAGGTCGATGGTATCATTTCTGGAAGTCACAACTTGGGAATCGAAGACTACAATCGTGTGACGGCACCGATTATTTCCTTTGACCGAAACTTGTCTCCAGACATCCCTGTTGTCTCCTCTGATAACTACGGCGGCGGGGTCCTCGCAGCCCAAACCTTGGTCAAGACAGGCGCCCAGTCTATCATTATGATTACAGGGAATGACAACTCGAACTCACCTACTGGACTGCGCCATGCTGGTTTTGCATCGGTTCTCCCGAAAGCGCCTATTATCAATGTTTCGAGTGACTTTTCTCCCGTCAGAAAAGAAATGGAAATCAAGAATATCTTGACCCATCAGAAACCAGATGCGATTTTTGCTTCGGATGATTTGACAGCTATCCTGGTTATCAAAATCGCTCAAGAGCTGGGAATTTCTGTTCCTGAAGAGCTCAAGGTCATCGGCTATGATGGAACTTACTTTATCGAGAACTACTATCCTCACCTGACAACGATTAAGCAACCTATGAAAGAGATTGCCCACCTCACTGTCGATCTCCTCTTGCAGAAGATTGAAGGCAAGGAAGTTGCAACAACTGGTTACTTTTTACCCGTCACCCTATTACCAGGAAAAAGTATTTAATACTCTTCGAAAATCTCTTTAAATCACGTCAGCGTCCATCTACAACCTCAAAACAGTGTTTTGAGCAGCTTACGGCTAGCTTCCTAGTTTGCTTTTTGATTTTCATTGAGTATAAACACAAGAAAACTCAGACGAATTCGTCTGAGTTTTTTTATGATCTTAAGTTTTCGAGATAGCGCTGGGCTGTCTCTAAGTTAAAGGTTTTATCTGCGATGAGGCGCTCAACGAGGGGAGCAACTTCGGACTCACTAGCACCAGCTAGGAGAGCTAAGGATTTGGCCTGTAATTTCATGTGGCCTTGCTGGATGCCCGTACTTACCAAGGCTTTGAGGGCCGCAAAGTTTTGGGCAAGACCGATGGACACGATAATCTGAGCCAATTCCTTAGCTGAAGGATTTCCCAGTAGTTCATGACTGAGGGCTACACGAGGGTTGAGACCGATAGAGCCACCCTTGGTCGCTACCGGCATAGGTAAGGTCATCTCACCGACCAATTCTTCTGAGTCCCTATCTAGACTCCATCGACTAAGGCCTTGATAACGTCCATCTCGACTGGCAAAGGCATGAGCCCCAGCTTCGATGGCCCGCCAGTCATTACCCGTGGCAATCAAAATGGCATCGATACCATTAAAAATTCCTTTATTATGGGTAGCCGCTCGGTAGGGATCTGCCTGCGCAAACTGGCTAGCCAAAGCTATTTTCTCTGCTATTTCTCTGGCTTCATCCTTTTGTCGGCTCAAGTAGCGAAAGGCGATACGACAGCTTGCTGTCACCAGAGAATCGGTCGCGTAGTTGGACAGAATCCCCATGAGGCTCTGTCCCTGACTGAGTTCTTCTAAGACTGGCTTCAAGGCTTCTAGCATGGTATTGAGCATATTGGCCCCCATGGCTTCCTGGGTATCGACATGAAGATAAACAACGAGAAAGTCTGTTTCACCTTTGATCTGCTCTACATGCAAATCACGCGCTCCACCTCCACGTTTGACGATAGAAGGATAGGCTTGATTGGCAAGTTCCAAGAGTTCGGCTTTCTTGCTGGCAATCTTCTCTTGCGCTTGTTCAGGATCAGCAACTTGATAAAGGGCCACCTGACCGATCATCTGGCGCTCATGTACTTGAGCAGTAAAGCCACCTGCTCGCTTGATGATTTTGCTGGCATAGCTGGCCGCAGCAACCACTGAGGGCTCTTCTGTCACATAAGGAACTGTGTAGTCCTGACCATTCACCAAAAGTTCTGGAATGATCGAATAAGGCAGAGAAAAAGTTCCCACCACATTCTCACTCAGCTGATCTGCAACCGCCAAGCTGACTTGTTCATCCTGCTCCAGACTCATTTGCCTTTCAGGACTAAGGAGCGCCTGAGCTTGTAACAACTCCAGGCGCTCATGGTATGATTTTTTAGAAAATCCATTCCAACTTATCTTCATTATTTTTCAACCTTGCTATAACGGCGTTGGTGGTCGACAATTTCAACCAAGGCATAGTCTTGATGTTCATAACCTGCAAATTGGGCTGAACCAGACTCATCCAACTGCACCTCTTCGAAGAAGACTTTTTCATAGTTTGCAACAGACAATGTTGTACGTTGTTTAAGTTTACTCAAGCGATCCTTATCAAGATAAGTTTCATAACCTTCTACCAGCTCTCCACTAAAGAACTCTGAAACCGCTCCACTTCCGTAACTGTAGAGGGCAATTTTATCTCCAGCCTTCAAAGTCTCTGCATTTTCCAAAAGAGAAAGGAGGCCGAGGAAGAGAGAACCTGTGTAGATATTTCCAATCATCTGACTGTAGAGAATGGACTTGTCAAAGTTTTCTTGCAGACTATCCTTTTTCTCTTGAGATAAGTTCTTGTCCATCATCTTGCGCAAGCCTTTTAGGGCCAACTTAGGATAAGGCAAGTGGAAGCAGATAGCCACAAAGTCATCCATAGTCCAATCGTAGCGTTTCTTGTATTCATCCCAAGTCGTTGTCAGGCAATCAAGATACTGTTGGGTCGAGTACATGCCGTTTACATAAGGAGTGCTTGAGTAGTTCGGACGCCAGAAATCCATGATGTCGCGCGTTTGAGCAACATTATCATTGTTAAAGGCCATGATGCGCGGATTCTGGGTGATTAGCATCGCTACACTTCCAGCACCCTGAGTTGGTTCACCTGGAGTTCCTACACCATACTTGGCAATATCACTGGCAATGACCAAAACCTTAGACTCTGGAGAATTTTCCACATGCAATTTAGCATAATGAAGGGCAGCTGTCGCTCCATAGCAGGCTTCTTTGATTTCAAAGCTACGGGCGAAAGGCTGAATGCCTAATAGGCCATGAACAAAGACTGCCGCTGCCTTACTCTGGTCAATTCCTGACTCGGTCGCCACAATGACCATGTCGATTTCTTCTTTTTCTTTATCTGTGAGGATAGAGTTGCTTGCACTAGCTGCCAAGGTAACAATGTCCTCAGTCAGTGGCGCAATACTAATTTCATTTAACAAGAGTCCCTTGCTAAATTTTTCGGAGTCAACTCCCCTCACTTCTGCTAAGTCTTGTAATTTCAAGACATATTGACTGGTCGCAAAACCAATCTTATCAATACCGATTGTCATATTTACCTCTGTTTTTTCATTCATTGTAAAAAATCGTTTCATTCTATTTTATCACAAATAGGGACAAAAGAGAGAAAAAAGACTTGATTCAACAAATCAAGTCTTTGCTTTTACTGCATTAGGAAGAAATTCCTCGTTGTTTTCGGATATAGTAATAAAGCTTTAGAATTACTGTTCCACTTGCCATTCCAATAGAAATAACAAGAGCTAACATAACCACCAAAGTCGCGCTGGCAATAGCATGGCTGTAATCGCCTGTCACAAAGAAAGCTGTCGTTCGATAGGATAAATAACCCGGCACCAAGGGGGCAAGAATGGCCAAGACAAAGACCACCGCTGGTGTCTTATAGACAATACTTAAAATCTGACTGATGCAAGAGCCAATTACTGCTGCGATAAAGGTCGCGACAATAACATTGGTTGGTTCTTTGAGCACGAGATAGAGGAGCCAAACGCCCATTCCCAAAACACCACCAGGTAGGAGCATGGAGCGTTGAACATTCAGTACGATTAGAAAGGTGATAATGGCGAGTAAACTCGCCACTGCTTGGAGCAAAATACTTGTTAGAGTCATCTTATGTCATCAAAACCAGGGCGACAGAGGTGCCAGCCCCTAAAGCGAGGGTAATGAGCAAAGATTCAAACATCTTGCTCATACCAGAGTTGATATGGTTGGTCATGATATCCCGTACCGCATTTGTCAGAGCAATACCTGGAACAAAGGGCATGACCGCTCCTGCTATAATCAGGTCTGCCGTCGAAGGAAATCCTGTATAGCGGGCCCAGAACTGGGCAATCAATCCGAAAACAAAGGCACCCGCAAAGGCCGTTACAAAAGGAATGCGGACAAACTTCTCTACGTAGAGAGAGAAGGCAAATCCAAATAAGGTCGCAATAGCTGCGCCAAAAGCGTCATAGACATTGCCCCCAAACATAATCGAGAAGAAAGGGGCACTGAGGGTCGCTGCTACGGTCACTTGGAACTTGGTATAAGGAAGAGCTTGATTGCCGATTTCTTTCAGTTTTTTAAAGGCTGTCGAG
This sequence comes from Streptococcus oralis, assembly GCF_023110055.1. Lineage (GTDB taxonomy): Bacteria > Bacillota > Bacilli > Lactobacillales > Streptococcaceae > Streptococcus > Streptococcus oralis_BY. The sequence continues at coordinate 1,079,607 of NZ_JALDVG010000001.1, forward strand.
AGATCAATCTGCCCTCCGACAAGCTCCCGTGATACTTGGTTGACATCACAGACTTTTTCAATGTTATAGGAGGATGAGGTCACCCGTTTCATCCGAGAAATATTGGTGTTTTCGATAGAAAAGAAAATAGCTGCGGGCATGGCAAGAACATTACAATCCATTATTCCCTGCGAATGGGCAATACGGATCATAGTATCCTCAACCCGATGAATCTCTGAGCCACTTTTCAAGAGAATGGTTCCAGCTAACATAATGACATCAATGACGGCATTTAACTCTCTCGATTCGTCCATTTTCTCCTCCTTTTTTCTACTTCCTATATTTTATCACAAAATCTTGTGAAAAAAAATCTTTGTCATGAAATCATGACAAAGATTCGTTTAATCTCGAGAACTTTCGCGAGATCCTTCATTATTGGATGAACTACTAGAAGGAGTATTCCCTTGTTGATTTCCTTGCTGGTTCCCTTGATTTGGTGTTGTTGTAGAACCCTGGTTTCCTCGTTGAGCAGGGTTAGAGGATGAAGTTGACGGCGGTGTTTTTGGTTTGTAGATGGAAAGTTTGATACGCGTACTTGCAAGATCAACCTGTTCTCCTGCTCTTGGCGTTTGACTTACAACAGTTCCTTCTGCCGTTCCTTCAGGAGCAGTCGATACTTCTACAACCTCAATATTTGCTTCCTTCACACCGACAATCTGAGTCAAGTTATTCTTTGTAAACTCGAGACTTGAACCGATGTAGTTCGGCATGCTGACACTAGTCACCTTCTTAGCTACTGTTAAGGTAATCGTAGTAGCTTTTGAGAGATCATAGGTCGAACCCGAAGCAGGGGTCTGTCTGAGGACGGTGCCAGGTTCGCTTTCGCTGGATTCTTCCTCTTCCATCTTGATTAGATTTTCAGGAACCTTCTTCTCCTTGAGTTCAGCTACGACATCCGTATACTTACGTCCGACATAATTGCTCAATTGAAAGGATTGCTTACCAGAAGAAACAATCAAATTGACCTTGGTTCCTTCTTTTCGGCCACTACCAGCTTCTGGATCCGTTCGAATAACACGTCCTTCTGCTACGGTATCGCTGGCCTCTGACTTTTCTTCACCGGCTTCAAACTTGGATTTTTTAAGAGCTTCCTTAGCCTCTGCAACGGTTTGCCCAGCCACGTTAGGAATAGCAATCGTTGCTGGTGTTCTTGACAAAATCCAGACCAAAGAGGCTACAACCAATAGGAGACTAGCCAAAAGAATCATATAGCGAGCCTTAAACTTCCGTTTCTTGGCTGGTTTTGGCGCTGGAGCCGGCTCTGCGACTGGTTGAGTTGCTTTCTTTGGCTGAGGACGTTCTTCCTGCGCAGGCGCTTTAGGAATAGACGTCAGTGTACTTTGTGGAACTTTAGGTAAAGTCTTAGTGTCTGCCTTACTCGCATCGTCAAAGACCAGTTTCGGTTCATTCCGACGATTATAAGACAAGCTAGTTGACAAGTCCACATACATTTCTGAAACAGACTGATAACGATCTGACAACTTCTTAGCAGTTGCCTTAATGACAACATTTTCTAAAGCCTGAGGGACAGATGGATTTTCAGCTATGACGGACGGAAGTGGCTTCTGGAAATGCTGGAGGGCGATGGTCACCGCGCTATCCCCATCATAAGGGATATGTCCCGTCAGCATCTCATAGAAGATAATCCCCATTGCATAGATATCACTCTGGAAGGTCGCTTTAGAACCACGCGCTTGCTCAGGTGACAAATAATGAACGGAGCCTAACATTGAGTTGGTCTGGGTCAGACTGGTCTCCGCAAAGGCAACGGCAATCCCAAAGTCCGTTACCTTAGCTGTGCCGTCAGGTGTCAAGAGGATATTTTGAGGTTTCAAATCACGGTGAACAATTCCTCGAGTATGGGCTAAGCGCATGGCCAAGAGGATTTGCCCCATGATCCGAACTGCTTCTTCATTTGAAAGAGGATAGTGTTCTTTGATATAACGCTTGAGGTCAAGGCCTGCTACGTATTCCATAGCTAGGTACTGTTGACCGTCTTCCTCACCAATATCTGTTATCCGAACGATATGAGGATGGTCCAGATCTGCCATGGCTCTCGCTTCACGTTGGAAACGTGCCACAGCAATCGGGTCCGTCTGGTAGTTGGTCCTCAGGACCTTCACTGCCACTTCTTCCCCGTCTAGGATCAAATCCTTGGCCAAGTATACATCTGCCATGCCTCCTCGACCAATCTGCTTGACAATCCGATACCGCCCGGCAAAAATCTTGCCGATTTGGATCATTCTGCTGCCTCCTCGTTCATGTAAACAAGGGCAACCGTAATGTTGTCTAAACCTCCTGCATTGTTAGCGAAGCGAATGAGGGTTGCCGCCTTGTCTGCTAGGGAAATATCACTGGTTACAATATCATAAATCTCGCTTGCCGAAATCATATTGGTCAAACCATCACTATTGAGCAAGAGATAATCTCCTGACTCCAGTGTAATCATCCCAAAATCTGGCTGGATTTCATCTTTTTGTCCGATAGACTGGGTGATGATATTCTTTTGAGGGTGAGTTTCTGCTTCTTCTGGAGTCAATTGACCAGCCTTGAGCAATTCGTTGACCAAGGAATGGTCACTCGTCAACTGGTGGTATTCTTCTCCACGAATCAAACCGATACGAGAATCCCCAATGTGAGCATAGATGGCTTGGTTGTCAATAAAAGCAACAGCTTCTAGCGTTGTTCCCATACCTCTGTAGGCTTCGTCCTGACCTAGTTGATGAATTTTTTGATTTTCAATCTCCAGGTAGTGGGCAAACCACTCACGAACTTCATTGACTGAGTCAATTTGGGTATCCACCCAAGCCACACCAAGGTCTGTTACCGCCATCTCACTAGCGATATTTCCTGCACGGTGTCCTCCCATCCCGTCAGCCAAGATGATCATAGTGCGTCCTGCTCGGTTGACAAAGTGATTGACATAGTCTTGGTTATTTGTTCGTTTCTGACCAACATCTGTTAATAATGCTATTTCCATTGTGTCAGTTCCTTCCTAATCTGATATCTTACGAAATTGGCTAATGAAGAATCCATCGCTTCCATACAATTCTGGAGTAATCAGGATGCAGCCATCTTTCAGGATATCTTTACATTCGTGTTCTAGTTTAACCTGCTCGAACTCGGGATGACTTTCTAAAAACGCCTCAACGACTTGAAAGTTCTCCTCAGAGACAATAGTACAGGTACTATACGTTATTATACCACCTTTACGTAGCGTTTGACAAACACTACCTAATATTTCCAGCTGAATTTCCTGTAAGGACATGAAATCTGCTGTTTCTTTATTGTATTTGATGTCTGGTTTACGACGCAAGAGTCCAATCCCAGAACAGGGAGCATCTACCAAAATCTTATCAAAAGAGTCCTTTTCAAAAAACTCATGCACCTTTCTGGCATCCAATTTTTGCGTTTGCACTTGATCTGCCACACCTAAACGCTCCGCATTTTCTTGGATCAAGTCCAACTTATGGTCATAAAGATCCAAAGCCGTCACCTTACCGGATGTGAGGTAAGAGGCCATATGGGCTGTTTTTCCACCCGGAGCGGCACAGGCATCTAGGACCTGTTCATCACCTTGTAGATCAAGGGTCGGAGCAACCAATTGACTGGACTCGTCTTGGATGGTTATAGCCCCTTCTGCGAACAAATCATGACCTGCAAAGTGGCCTTGCTCCTTGACCAAACCAGTGGCCGCCAAAGGGGAATCAGTCGTCTCTAACACAGCTTTGATTTCCTCTTTTCGGCTCAAGTTGGTCACCCGGATGCTGGCTTTGTTACGCACCAAGAGACTTTTAAAGATGGCTTGTGCTCGCTCTTCACCGTATTCTTCCTTAAGTTTAGATACGAGCCAAACTGGGAGAGAATAAGCAATGGAATCACGCTTGTTTTTGCGTTTGATACTGTCAATGTCTGGCCAGCCTTCTCGCAAGATACGACGAAGGACGGCGTTGACCAATTTTTCACTCCCTTTTTTACGGGCTTTGGCTAGCTCTACCGCTTCATTAACAACAGCGTGATTAGGAATCTTATCCAGATACCGAAGTTGGTAAGCGCTCAGGAGGAGCAGAATATAGAGCCAGTTATCTAGCTTATCTCTGTCTTCGATAAAGTGGGACAGGTACCATTCCAGAGTGAGTTTTCGGGCTACCGTTCCGTAGACAATCTCTGTCACCAAACCCTTGTCTGTTGCTGAGAGTTGACTCCCCTTGAGGTGTTTATTTAAGGCAATATTTGAATATGCTTGGTTGACAAAAACATCCTCTAACACTGCTAGAACTAGACTTCTAGCCGTTTCTACTTTAGTCACCAAATCGTTCTCCTACAGTCAATGTCCGTCCCACTCCGTTGAGGAAGGAAGCAATGTCCATCTTAGGTTTACCAGCTGGCTGCACTTGCTTGAGGGATAGAGCTCCTTCAGCCGTTGCGACGATTAATTCCTTTTTGCCAATAGAGAGAATCTCCCCTGGATTTCCCTGACCTTCTACTGGTAGGGCTTCATAAATCTTAAAGCGGTCACCCTTAAGGAAAGTATGGGCAACAGGCCAAGGATTCATCCCACGGATTTGGTTGAAGAGTTGGCGATTGGTTTTAGTCCAATCCAGTTTCTCTTCCTCTGGCTTGATATTTGGCGAGAAAGTGACCTGACTAGGATCTTGTGGTTCAGGTTTGATCTCCCCAGCAATATAGCCAGGAAGGGTGTCCAAAAGCAAGTCACGACCAACGATTGCCAATTTTTCAAACAAGGTGCCGACATTGTCCTCATCTGTGATAGGAATACTGCGACGGGAAATCATATCTCCTGCATCCATTTCCTTAACCATCTCCATAATGGTCACACCAGCTTCCTCATCCCCTTGAATCAAGGCATAATGAATGGGAGCTCCACCACGGTGTTTGGGAAGAAGGGAAGCGTGAACATTGACCGCAAAGTCCATGCTATCAAGAAGTTTGCTTGGGAGAAACTGCCCAAAAGCAGCGGTCACAATCCCATCCGCTCCTAGATTCATAATAGCTTCCAGCTCTGGGCTCCCAGATAATTTTTCTGGTTGGTAGATAGGAAGACCTGCTTCTTTGGCAGCTTGCTTGACTGGGGTTTCTTGGATCACTTTTTTACGGCCAACAGCGCGGTCTGGCTGGGTCACAACAGCTAGAATCTCGTAACGGTCGTCTGATATCAACCCCTTCAAAACTGTCGCTGAAAAATCGGGAGTTCCCATAAAGATTAATTTTGTCATTTCTTCTCCTTCTTATAAAAATTGCTGCGGCTCATGGTCAATACTGAGACGAAGCTCGCTATTTTCCCGTTCTTGAGTCAAGGCCAAAACTCGATTGAGAGTTGGACCCAGCTCATCTTCTAAACGGTATTTAATCAAAATCTGGTAATGATAAAGGTTGTGGGTACGAGCGATGGGTTTTGGCGTTGGTCCAAGGATTTTACTAGTTTCCGATAAACCTGAGCGTAATATTTCCATAACTTCATAGGCACGTTTGACAACCTCTTCTTCTTTCTTGTGAGAGAGGGTAATCCCAATGGTGAAATAATAAGGTGGGTAGCCAAGTTGGCGTCTGATACTCATTTCATAGGCATAAAAGCCTTCATAATCCTGATCTTTTGCAAAACGAATGGCATAGTGCTCCGGATTGTATGACTGAATCAAGACCTGCCCAGCTTTTTCCGCACGACCTGCCCGACCAGCCACCTGAGTTAAGAGTTGGAAGGTTCTCTCAGAAGAACGAAAATCAGGCAGATTCAAGGCCGTATCCGCATTGAGTACTCCAACCAAAGTCACATTTGGAAAATCCAAGCCCTTGGCAATCATCTGAGTTCCCAGCAAGATATCCGCTTCCCCTCGGCCAAACTGGTCAAGAAGAGCTTGGTGACTGCCTTTCTTGCGGGTCGTATCCACATCCATCCGCAGAATGCGAGCCTGAGGAAAGAGTTCTGCCAGTTCATCGTAAGCTTTCTGAGTCCCCGTCCCGTAGTAACGAATACTGCGGCTTTGACAGTTGGGACAGACATGAGGAATCCCCTTTGAAAATCCACAGTAATGGCAGTTCATGGTCTTGGTATCCATGTGGAGAGTCAGAGAAATATCACAGTTGGGACAGCTATCTACCGTTCCACACTCCCGACACATAACAAAACTAGAATAACCCCGACGGTTGAGCATGAGGACTGCCTGTTCTTTTTTATCCAAACGGTCTCGAATGGCCTCTAGCAAAGGAGGCGTAAAGTTTGATGTCTCATTCTGCCCGATATAGTCCCGAAAGTCAATCACTTGAACTTCAGGAATAGTGGCTAAAGGATTGGCCCGTTGGGTCAGACGTAAGTGTTGATAGACACCTTTTCCAGCACGCGCACGGCTCTCTAAGCTCGGTGTCGCTGAGCCAAGGACTAGGGCTGCTTGATTGTACTGGGCCCGTAGAATGGCGACCTCTCTAGCATGATAACGGGGATTGCTGTCTTGTTTGTAGCTAGCTTCATGCTCTTCGTCGATAATGATGACACCTAGATTTTTCAAAGGAGCAAAGATAGCTGATCGAGCGCCAACAACAACTTGGGCATCGCCACGCTCAACCTTGCGCCATTCGTCGTACTTTTCACCATTGGACAGGCCTGAGTGAAGAATGGCTACTTTCTCACCAAATCGAGCAATAAAACGCTCCGTCATTTGTGGCGTCAGAGAAATCTCAGGTACCAGCAAAATGGCCGTCTTACCCTTGTCCAAGGCCCCTTGGATAATCTGCAAGTAAACCTCAGTTTTCCCACTTCCTGTAATTCCTTGAAGGAGGAAAGGAGGTTGCTGACTGCCAATAGCACTGATAACAGCATCGCGAGCTTGTCTTTGCTCTGGGTTCAGAGACAAAGGTTGGCTGGCTTCAATGCCTTCAAAATAAGCGGCTGAGCGTTGCACTTCCTTTTGGACTAGGGTTAGAGCTCCTTGCTCCACAAAGAAATTGACTTGCTCGCGTGAGTAGGATTCTAACAAGCTAGCCAGAGGAGCACTCTCAGGACGAGACAGTAAATAGTCTCTCAGCTCTGCCTTTTTCTTAGCACGCGCAGAAATCTCAACACCTTCTAACTGCTCAACATGGACCTCATACCAAGATTGGGTCTTGACCTTCTTCTGATCAACAGCCTGGTACTCTAAACGGAGCAACCCTTTTCTGGTCAAGCGCATCATTTCAGCTTGCTTGGCAAGGTCTAAAGAAGAAAAGGCGAGCGAATCTTCTGAACCAAACAAGCGCTCTTTGTCTTGCCGACTCAAACCTTCCAGAGGATAGAGAATCTTATCATAGCTGGAGTTTAAAAATCCCGGCAACATGGCTTTTAGAATGGAGATTTTGTAAGAAAAGACGGACTTGCGTAGCTCCTCAGCTAGCCAAAGTTGCTCCTGAGTCAAGACTGGAGAAAAGTCTAGCACCTCCGCAATCTCTTTCAAGTCCTGATCAGCCACCTCTTCATCCGAATGGGACTCCAGGCCTAGCACAATCCCTTGAATCAAACGATTGCCCTTACCGAAGGGGACATGGACCCGCATACCGACTTCCAGCATGTCTATAAATTCCTCTGGGATCTTGTAACTGTATGGCTGGTCCGTCTGCATCAGGGGAACATCCACGATAATCTTTGCGATAGCCATCTTCTCACCTCCTTCTTGTCAGTACATTCTTGCAATAGAAAAAATAAGATTGAGTCCCCCCAACCTTAAATTTTTTCACCATCTTCTTTTTCTTTAGCAATTTGCTCTTTGATTTTCTTTTCTTCTTCTTCTTTTCGGCGTTTTTCTTCTTCGATACGGAGACGAACCGCTTCACGTTTTCCTTCTGGATCTGGGTGAATGGTTACATTTCCTGACTCGATTTCTTCCAAAGCGCGAAGAGTTGATTTTTCAGACTTAAACTCTTGAGTTGCTGGCGCACCGGCTTCTAGTTCATGGGCACGTTTTGCTTCCAAGATTACGAGTGAATATTTTGATGGTACCTTGTCTAGCAAGGTATCGATAGAGGGTTTTAACATCATTTGTTTGTACCTGTTTTCTAAATTTTATCGAGTAGTTGGAGATTTTGGCAACATCTCCTGGTAGTGACCAATGACACGGTCCACACGGAAGTGTTCTGCTTCGATCACACGCTTGACACGTTCAGCAGCGAGGGGCACCTGATCGTTGACAATGGCATAATCATACTCACGCATGAGGGCAATTTCTTCCTTGGCTTTTTCGATTCGTTGGGCAATCACTTCAGCGCTATCTGTTCCACGACCTACCAAACGATCTTGCAATTCATCCAAATCTGGTGGCGTTAGAAAGATAAAGACAGCGTCTGGAACCTTTTTCTTAACCTGAAGGGCTCCTTGCACTTCAATCTCAAGAAAGACATCGATTCCCTTGTCCAAAGTTTCATTGACATAGGTTAGAGGAGTTCCATAATAGTTACCGACATATTCTGCATATTCCAACATCTGACCTTGACGAATCAGCTCTTCAAACTCTTCACGAGTACGGAAGAAATAATCTACTCCGTCCACTTCACCAGGACGTTGCGCACGCGTCGTCATCGATACAGAGTATTGAAATTGATTTTCAGAACTCTCAAAAATCTCTCTTCTAACCGTTCCTTTCCCAACTCCTGAAGGACCAGAAAAAACGATTAGCAAGCCTCGGTCTGCCATTATGTCTCCTTTAGTTAGTCTGTGAAATAAAGTGAAATTTCTCTCGGATACTGATGATAAGGTCAGTTATCCTTCTACAGTCTTTCTATCTAGTGTAACAAAAAAGCAGTAATATTTCAACTGCTCTTTCTTATTTATTTAGCATAATCTACTGCACGAAGTTCGCGGATCACGGTTACCTTGATATTTCCTGGGTAATCGAGATTGTTTTCAATTTTCTCACGAACTTTGTGAGCCAAGATTGTGACTTTGTCGTCTTTGATTTGTCCTGGATTAACCATGATACGGATTTCACGTCCTGCTTGAAGGGCAAAGCTGTTTTGCACACCTTCAAAGCCATTGGCGATTTCTTCCAAGTCATGGAGACGCTTGATATAGCTTTCAAGAGATTCACTACGGGCACCTGGACGCGCTGCACTCAAGGCATCTGCTGCAGCAACAATCACTGCAATGACGCTTTCGGCTTCGACATCACCGTGGTGGCTAGCAATCGTATTCACCACAACTGGGTGTTCCTTGTACTTACGAGCCAACTCTGTACCAATCTCAACGTGGCTACCTTCAACCTCGCGGTCAATAGCTTTCCCTATGTCGTGAAGGAATCCAGCACGACGGGCAAGAGCTGCATTTTCACCAAGTTCACTGGCGATGATACCAGATAACTTAGCAACCTCAATCGAATGACGCAAGACATTTTGTCCATAAGAAGTACGGAACTGCAAACGTCCCATGATCTTCATCAAGTCTGGATGGAGGTTTGGCGCACCAATCTCATAGGCAGCAGCCTCCCCATATTCACGGATTTTATTGTCAATCTCTTGACGGTTTTTCTCCACCAACTCCTCGATACGAGCTGGGTGGATACGGCCATCCTTGAGCAACATTTCCATGGTCATACGAGCAATTTCACGACGAATCGGATCAAATCCTGACAAGGTTACCACTTCTGGCGTGTCGTCAATGATGACATCTACCCCTGTCAAACTTTCAAAGGTACGAATATTGCGTCCTTCACGACCGATAATGCGTCCCTTCATGGTATCGTCTGGTAGGTGAACTGTAGAGTTTGTTGACTCTGCTACATACTCACCAGCGATACGTTGCATAGCCTGAACCAAGATATCTTTCGCAATCTTGTCTGAACGTTCCTTCACTTCTTGCTCTGCCTCACGAATGCGGCTAGCAATTTCCTTGGTCAAATTTTCCTCTGTCTGAGCCAAGATAATATCTCGAGCCTCAGTTTGGGAAAGGGAACCGATACGTTCAAGTTCAGCTTCTTTTTGTCTTTCGACTTCCTCTAATTGCTCTTCACGTGCATCAAGGTTTTTTGCTCTATCAGAAATACTTTGTTCTTTTTGTTCAAGTGTTTTTTCTTTGTTCGTCAAATTGTCGTCTTTGCGGTCAAGACTCGTTGCACGTTCCGTCAAACGACTTTCGATTTGCTTGAGCTCCTGACGTTCTGACTTAAATTCAGCGTCCACTTCTTCACGGTATTTTCTGGCTTCCTCTTTGGCCTCCAATAGTGCTTCTTTTTTAAGAGACTTGCTTTCGCTCTTAGCTTCATTTAGCAATAAATCCGCTTCGCGCTCAGCTTGTCCTCGTAAATTAGTTGCTTCTTGTTCAGCATTTAGAAGCATCAACTCTGCAGCCTCTTGAGATGATTTCATCTTAGCTGAGATGCTGACATATCCAATGACTAAACCAATGATGACGGCAAAAACAACAATCGCAATGGTCATGATTTCCATGTTTTTACCTCATTAAATTTGTTTATCGAATGACATACATTCCTTAATATTCTATCATAAAAAACCGATTTTCACAAACCCAAATTGAAGAGTTTTGTATGAATTTTAGGACTACAATTCCTTAGATTTTTGAGGAAGCAATTCATTGTCACTATCAAAAAGTTCCACCGAATCTCTACAGCTATGGATTACCTATTATTGTACCAAGTAGTGTTCTGCTAGATTCAAACATTTTGCTTTCAAGTCTTTGAAAATTCACTTTAGGAAATTACAGCTTCTCTTCAAGGTCAAATTTGTCATAAATTAACTGTTTTTTTATTTAGTTGTTTCAGTCTATTTCTTAAGTATTAGTTTATCCTCATCGAGAGCTTTTAAAATATACTCATTAATCAATTTATTATCTTCTTCATTTTTTGAAAAATAAGTTTTAATATTATTGGGAGTTCTATATTCTAATAGACGATGGATAACATCATCACTTCTATCATGGAACCAAGTCCAATCTACTTCAGGATAAAGTCCTCGAATATCTTCTTCAATATCTTTTAAAATCTCAAAATCAGAAAAATATCCTTTTCTACTTAAGTTGTATAAATCTGATACAGATTTTTCTCTTGGTTCTGGGAAAGTTTTAACCCCCTCAACTCTTTTATCATTAATTCTTTCAATCAAATAATGGTAGATTTTATTTTGTATCTGAGGAAAATCATAGACTTTAGAACTCATCAGATCAATTACTTTATGGTAAATAATGTTTTCTGATTTTTCATAAGCTTTTAGAGTATCTAAAATATCATCTTTAACATCCTCTTCAAAATACTTAAATAAGTGACATATCAAGTCAGAATATTCTAAGATTTTTTTTATATCGTCTTTTTTATATTTTATTCTTAAAATATCTGTATTAAATTTTTCGAGTACTACTATTGCAGTTTCCTGATCAGTTGAGCAGTATTCTAGTAACTGTGAATAGAGTGGATACACTGAATAATATAACGAAAAATTGTTCTCCAAAATTTCATTTAAATGTTTATTTACAATCCCAATTATCTTAGAATTCAATGAATTTTTATCAATAGAATCCATATTAGCGAGAACTATTTTAATAAGTCCCCTAATTTCCTCTCTCCAATTATAATACAGTGTTTGAGTATTTAAAATCTCTATTACTCTTTCTATGTCAATATCATCAACAAGAGGAAGAAAAGTTAGTATATTTTTAAGTTCTCGGAGGTTTTCATATTCAGTAATTTCAAGTCTTTCTTGAAGATAAGTAATTCGATTCAACAAGTAGTCTTTCGCTTCCTCAGTAACTTTTATTTTGCTAAATGAATAGTTTCTAAAATATAAATTTACAACCTTAAAATCTATACTCGGCAGAATTAATTGGACATCATCCAAATCTAGATTTTTAAGCCAAGAGGCTGTTCTATCGAAAATACTTGCCTCAGGATTTACATATGAATTATCATAACTGAGTAATAATATTTCTAAATATCTATTAACGATTGATTTATAAATCTTATAATGTTCAACACATAAACAATTTAATTTTAAAAAATTATAAAGATTTTTTACTGTAAACTTCGCATTAAAGAGATGATAATTAGAAGACCATCCTCCTCTTCTATAGTTTTCATGCTCTTCACGAATTTCATCAAATAATTCATTAATAGTTTCTAATTTTCTATATAAAAAATTGAGATTAAGGATTGAATCTCTAAAAAATTCTATAACCTTTTTCTCATCTCCTGTAACCGAGTTAATAATTTGTTCTGTTAATTCGCTTAATTCTCCATCATAAAGTGGCTCTGCATAACTAGGTGTTTTTTCGCGTCTATCAATTATTTTAATTTGCTGAAAATTAAATTCACAAACTAAAAAGTTAAAATAGTCTTTCTGACGAAATGCTATATTAGCTAGTTCTCTAAATTTTGCTTTTGCTAAAGAATATTGTTTTTCTTCATACAACTTAAAAGCCTCACTTAAGAAGCGATTCTCCTTTAAATCTCTAGGTTCATCAATATCCATATCTAGAAACCGGTTTAATAAAGATTTTTTATATACCATATTTCGTAATTCTTCATGACCATCAACTTCAAATGTTAATTGATTATTTCCAAACCAGCGATATTCATCATCCCAGTTTAAAGCTCTTTTCTTTAAAGCAGAATATCTAGAAAAATCTTTCGCATCAATAAAACTAAGTCTATCTAAAAAAGCCAGTTGATTCCATAAATCATCAGCATTATTTACATCTTGACTTCGGTTTTCTGATAGAGCCTCTAAAAAATCTTTTGTCCTGCAATACAATTTTTTCTGTTTTTCTGATGCCTCCTCACCTGGATTCTCTTCGTTAGAGATAATGATAATTCCTTGCTTTTTGTAATACTCTCGGATGATCATAGACGGTTCCTCGGGAGTATAAAAATAAGCATTTTTAGCATCCAATTTAAATGTATTTTGAATCATTCTAAAAATTGAATTAAAAGTCGAATCACTTAGAGAATACCCCACAAACAATAAAGTATGATTCATTATCAATGACTGGATTAAAGTAGAAATCATTGGGAAGTTCAAAGGATAGTCTAAATAATCTTCTTCTTTTAAAACAATATTTTTCTTACTGAAGTCTCCATGCATTTTAATCAAGTATCTTTCCGAACTCGTATAGGGGATGTCTTTATCTTCAGCTACTACATTGTACCTTAACAAACCACTTTCAAACTGACTTTCCAGAAGTGAATCATAGTTTGTCGTAATAATATGTTTTGGTGCTATTTTTTCTATTAATTTATGTAACTCATTTGGTTTACTTAATCCCCTCTTAAAGAAAATTTCTTCTATCTTTTTTGTGTACTGATTTTTCCCAAAATTATCATAATAATACTGAGCAATTCTCAGAGGACTATCTGTTCTTTCTTCTGGTAAGTTCAACTCTTTTTTTAATGATTGAATCAATTCGCCCCAAGTTGGTAGATTAGAATTTGCTGAAATCCCTGCACCGACAAACAAAATTAAAGAATTTTCTTTAATAGAATTCTTTATTTGAGTTATAGATAAGTTATAATTTTCTTCCATATTTGAACCATCCTATCATTAGCTTGTATTATCTAAATACAAATTATCCTTCGAAATTTTCTTCTTTTCTGTTATATAATCATAAATAAGAGTTTATCATTGTTTATAAATATAAAAATTTGTTTGTCTATTATATTTTTTTATATTAACAATTCTCTTCATTATACCACAAAATAAGAGTTATAAAGCGGATTCAAGGGACAAGAATCTAGTTATTATACTAATAATTTTTTACTGATTTCTTAACTTAGGAAGTCTGTCATTTTCCAAAGACTTTATCTTCAATTACCTATCTAAAATTTCTAAAATAAAAAAGCCTACCTTTCAGTAGACTTAGTAATGATCTTTGAAGGACAAGAAAGCCACGCTATCTCCATCTATCATATAAATCAAGCGATTTTCTGCATCAATGCGCCGCGACCAAGCTCCTTGGTAGTCATACTTGAGTGGTTCTGGTTTACCAATTCCTGAAAAAGGATCTCGTTGAATATCCTTGATTAGCATGTTGATTCTTTTTAGCGTTTTCTTGTCCTGAGTTTGCCAGTAGCAATAATCTGCCCAGACATCTTCTGTAAACTTGAGCAGCATTTCTCACTCCTCAATCACATGGACCTGAGTACTTCCAGCTCGGACTTGAGCCATTCCTCGCAAAACCTTATCAGAAAGTTCCTTATTTTGAGCGATTCTCAGGGTTTCCTGAATACTGTCCCATTCGCTCTTTGAAAGGACTACAATATCCTCATCTGGGTTTTTATTGACCACCGTCAAAGGCTCAAATTCATCGTTTACCTTCTTCATGTAGTCTTTTAAATGATTTCGGAATGTTGAGTAAAGAACTGCTTCCATAACCATACCTCGTTTTACCTCTTTTCCACTATTATACACGAAAAGAAAGGAATTGTCAGGAACTTGTACAAGATTTTTCTTTTCTATCTATTTATTCGAAAAAATCTCAAAAAGCCTACCTTTCAGTAGACTTAGTTTAATTCTATTTTGATAGGCACTCTGCCAAAATTCTGCTCTGCTATACTTGGCTGGCCTAGTCGGTATATCTGGTCTGCCTTTTGGGTCATGGTATCCCAAGGTTCTTTGCCAATTCGGCTGACTAGATGGACCTGCCCTTTCAGAGACTTGAGATGTTGTCTGCCTTTTTCAGTAAAGCCAAGGACATGGATGGCTTCTGGCAAGTCGCTTTCTCTGGCCTGCACCAAGATATAAGTCAAGAGGCGTCTGACACGCGCTTTTGTGTAACGTTTGGTCGCAACTGCCTCGACCAATTCCTCCACAGACTGGGCTATCTTGATGGCATCCTTGATACGCACTGCCATTTCTTGATTGACCTGATAGATGGTCGTCAGGTCTGGATTTGACAAGATTTGATAGCGGAGCAAGGGAAAATAATCATCCCAACTCACCTTACTGGCCTGCTCAAAGAGGTCAAGAGAAGGCATAAAGCGTTCTAAGAAATCTTTGTCCCTCTGGTGCTGACGGAGGGCTGTCGCCGAGGCAAAGTCCACATCCTTGTCCACAGAATGATAACCCGCTCCCTGACGCTGAATCGGCTCAAGCTTGATGTTGCGTCCTGCAACCGCCTTGGCATAGGCCAAAGCTAGAACATGATTGGGCATATTGCCAGAAAAATCAAGACCTGCAAATTCCTTCCACATAGCTTGGGTTTTCTGGGGATAAGATAGTGAATCAGGCAGATTTTCCACAAATTTCTCCATCTCAGCACCTTGCTCTGTGTATAAGTCAGATATCTTTTGATAATCCAGAACTTCTTCTGTCCCGAAATCTAGAGTATCAATCCCCAACCGAGCCAAGATATCCACAGCTCCTTGGCCAAAGAAATCTGCCGCCTGAACACTGACTAAAAAGGGCAATTCCACTACCAGATCTGCTCCATTTTCCAGCGCCATCTGAGCCCGTGTCCACTTGTCTACGATAGCAGGTTCTCCACGCTGCATGAAATTCCCAGACATGGCAACGATTTTCAGTCCCTCCGCCTGCTCAAGCAGATATTTGTGCCCATTATGAAAAGGATTGAACTCTGCGATAATACCTGTGATGGTCATGATGTTCTCCTACTTCTGCGCGACAAAAAACCAACGGGTGCTGGTTTCTGTTGGCTCCTTGTCCTCAAAGTCCGCATAGAGTTTGAAAGACTTGAAA
This sequence comes from Streptococcus oralis, assembly GCF_023110055.1. Lineage (GTDB taxonomy): Bacteria > Bacillota > Bacilli > Lactobacillales > Streptococcaceae > Streptococcus > Streptococcus oralis_BY. The sequence continues at coordinate 1,095,324 of NZ_JALDVG010000001.1, forward strand.
CCAGCCTGCTCCAGCAAAATATCATAGGTCAAAACTTCATAGGTCCGCTCCTCATGCACTTCATCGTGACGACTAAAGGAACCGTCAGCCTCCTTGATAAAGAAAGTCAACTCATGCACGATGGAGTGAGGAGCTTCGTCCTCATAGGTATCCCAAAGCATGGCAAAATCTTCCGCATTTTCATGGTAAGAATAGCCTGGGAATACTTCATCTGTCTGGTAGATCGAATGCACATCAAAGATGAATACTCCGTCTTCATTGAGGGCATTGTATACTTCCTTAAAGACGTCTCCTACCTCTACCTCATCCTGCATGTAGCAGATAGAGTCCGAGTAGCAAGTCACAAAATCATATTTACCAGCCTTAGATAAATCCAGCATATTGCCTTCAATAAAATCAATCTTTTGCTTGGCTGAAGTAGCTCTTTTCTCCGCAATCTTCAGCATACCCGCGCTCAAGTCAAGTCCTGTCACATCAAAGCCAGCCTGAGAAAAGCGAACAGACTGGATACCTGTTCCACAAGCCAATTCCAAAAGCTTCTTTCTCTCCTTGGTCTTAGGCAAATGACGTAGCGAAAAATCCGTCCATTTATCGTATAAACTATCATCCATGACCGCATCATAGACCGCCGCAAAGGTTTCATAAGTAGCCATAATTAAGATACAAAGAGCGTTAAAAGCAAGGAGAAAATAGGAAACTTTCTGCTGTATCGTCAGATACAAAGGAAGTTTATCTTTTTCTCGCAGCTTTTAGCTCGTGTTCAGTTTCGAGATGAACAAAACACGACGCCCTTTACCTTTCTATCCATTTTTTCTAAAATAAGCAAATAAAACCCAGTTGACTGCAACTGAGTTCGATTAAAGACAAAGTCTTTTTAAGACTTTCCTTAGGTGATTTCGGACGTCTGCGACCTTCTTCGAAGTTCCAAGACTTAGTTTTGAGCCTAAGATCTCAAAACTCCCGAGTTCTTGAAACATTAATATTTCAAGAACTTTTATCACAACGGAAAGTCTCGGCAATCTCTCACTTCTTACTCAAAATAAGAATAATCTCAATACATTGTCGAATTTCAAAGTAATTTCCATCCGAAGTTCAAGTCATCTTCTACGCCAAAGCTTCAGATAAATCTACTGACTCTGCCTCATGCCATAGTTTTTCTAGGTTATAGTGGGCACGCATTTCTTCTGAGAAGATATGCACAACAACACCGCCGAGGTCTAGTAAAACCCAGCCTCCAGCTGCATCTCCTTCGACATGACTGCCTTTAAAGCCAGCTTCAGCTACTTTTTCACGGATATTATCTGCGATAGCGTCCAACTGACGGCTATTCATCGAGCTCGTGATGACAAAGTAGTCCGTCACGCTGGTCAAATCTTGTACGTCAAGTGCGAGGATATCCTCCGCACGTTTCTCATCAGCCGCTTTCACGACTAGTTCTAGTAATTCTTTTTCGTTCATTTAGTCCTCTTTCAAATAGTGCACAAAGGCGTTATAGGTTTCAAGGGTTTGGGGATAGATGGGGAATCCCTGATGAGCTAAATGCTCCACGGTACGAGCTGTTTCGTAGGCCACTGCCTTATTGAGCGATAGCTCAGCAATTTCACGCGCCACATCCACACCTGGAAAGGCGCGGTTATGCTCGATATAATCTGCAACGTAGACAACCTTGTCTAGGTCTGTCATCTGACCAGCACCGACTGTATGGATTTCAATAGCTCGCAGGATTTCTGAATCATGCAAATCCAAATCTTCCTGAATCTTGTAGATACCAACCATGCCATGCCAGACATTATTGCCCCAGTTTTTGAGGTCAGGGTCTAGCTGATAATGGTCAATCAAGTCTAGAAATTCCTGATCTGACAGCTTTTTAGCATAATCATGAAGAAGGCCTGCTAGACCAGCTTTCTCGGCATCGACTCCAAATCGTTTCGCAAGTTCTATGGCTGCACGCTCTACACCCAGACAATGGGTTAAGCGTTTTTCAGGCAGAAGCTCTGCCATTTTTTTCAACAAAGCCTCGCGGGAGCAGTTGATATAGTCTTGGTATGCCATCAGTAAAGCCCCTCCTTCTCGATGTAGTCTAGCACTGGCTGAGGTAGGAGAAAGTTAGGTTTCCGACCTTGGGCAATGAAGTCACGCACCATGCTGGACGAGATGTCCATGAGAGGCACATCCACCCAGATAACTGGATAGGAAGTCCCTGCCTTGTAGCGTGGACGCTGAACCCCTACAAACTGAACCATGTCGACCAGCTCATCAATTCGGTACCACTTAGGCAGATAGTCCACCATATCAGCCCCGATAATGAAGTAATAATCCGTATCTGGATGTTGCTCTGTCAAAATCTTCATGGTGTCGTAGGTGTAGGAAATGCCCTTACGCTCTAACTCAATGGTTTCAATGTCCAGACCTTCAATCCCCTCAATCGCCAACTCAAGCATCTTGAGCCGATGGTGCTCGGGAATGGTTTCCTTTTTATCTACATGAGGTGGTTGGTATTCGGGCATAAGCAGGACCTGATCTAGTCCCAACTGTTGTCGTACTTGGTCCGCCACAACAAGATGGGCATTGTGAACAGGGTTAAAATTTCCGCCTAAAATCCCGACTTGTTTGCGTTTTTTCTCCTTGATTTCTGGCTCCAACTCTACCTTGGTAAAGGGAGTCAATAATTCGATTGCCATAGGCTCGTCTTCCTTTAATTCTCTGTATAAACAGTTGTTTGGAGTAGGTTTTAGATTTCTTTGACTTTCTTGGAAATCTTGCGATTTTCTTTCTTGCTAGATTGTTTATACAAAATCAAGATGCGTCCGATTTTTTGGACCGTATCCACACCGATTTCTTCTTCCAAGATTTCAGCTACTTCGTGGATGTTTTCATCTGTGTTTTGCAAGAGCGTAACTTTAATCAATTCGCGAGCGTCAAGAGCTTGACGGACGCTGGTTTTGATTTGGTCGTTGAGACCATTTTTCCCGATTTGGATGATGGGTTTGAGGGTGTGTGCCTGGCTGTTGAGGAAGGCACGTTGTTTTGATGTTAATGACATAATTTCTTAAAAAGAGTTTCTTTTAATACTTTTCTGAAGTGGTGACGGACGTCAGCAAAGTCCTTCGGACTTTCATGACTAAAATTTGAGCCTAAGGTCTCAAATTTTCCGCAGTTGGTACAACTCCTTGTACCAACTGACACCACGGCGAAAAGTATTCGTTATGGGCTCGCAGAGCTCGCCCTAATCCAGACAACTCTTTCCTTTCTGTGTTTAAATGATTGCTTTGCGTGTGACGACGGCGACGCCTTCTGGTGCCCAGACGGCGACTTTGGCGGTGCCTGTTACGCGGATCCAGCCGAGTCCTGAGATGACTAGGTCTGTCTTGTCCTTGATGGTAAATACATGTTGGACTAGTTTTGGAAAATCTTCTTTTTCTTTGCTATTTGGTGGTGTGAGAAGAGTTCCCAGATGCTTGTCATAAAAGGCACTAGCGCCTTCTAGCTTGGTACGGTGGAGTTTGAGTTCATTGTCAAAGAAGGCTGTGAATCCTTGCTTTTCTCCTGATATGAAGTCAAAGCGTCCGAGACCACCTAGAAACAGGGTTTGTTCAGGGTTAAGCTGATAGGTTTTTGGCTTGATTTCCTTTTTAGGGCTGACATACTTGAGGTTTTTAGCCGTCAAGTAGTGGGCCATCTGGTGGCGGTGGATAATCCCCGGTGTATCGTAGATATAAGACCCGTCGTCAAGCGGGATCTCAATCTTGTCCAAGGTTGTCCCTGGAAAGCGTGAAGTCGTAATGACATTCTGATCACCCGTTATTTCTTGAATAATGGAATTGATGAGGGTTGACTTTCCAACGTTGGTTACCCCAACTACGTAGACATCGCGGCCCTTACGATAATGCTCAATCTTATCAATGACTTCTTTGATGGCATGCTTGTTTTGGGCTGAAGTCAGGACAACATCTACTGGACGAAGCCCTTCTTCGTGGGCACGTTCCATGAGCCACTGACTAATCTTGCTTGGCTTAACTGACTTGGGCAGGATATCTTTTTTATTTCCCACCAAGAGGACATCATTGCCCGATACAAAACGTGGTAAGCCTGGGATGACAGAGCCATTAAAGTCAAAGATATCAATGACATTGACCACCAAGGCATCACTGTCTCCCACCTCGTGCAAGAGTTTGAGAAAATCATCGTCTGTCAACTGGACATCCGTGATTTCATTGTAGTGACGGAGGCGGAAACAACGTTGGCAATAGACTTCGCCAGTCTCCAAACCTTTTTCAAGTGCCGACTGGGGGGTAAAGCCAAGTCCAGCCTTGTCTGTCGTCTGAATGGCTGCTCCACAACCAATACAGAGAATTTCTTCCATAGTTAGATTCCTTTTTTATATGTAATCGATCCGTACTTTTCAGTGATTTTTCGCATGACACGGCGCTCGCGAACTCGGTTAATCTGCGTTTTGATAGAGTCATGTTGGACCAAGGGCTTGACCAAGATCGAGCGAATACCTGCACGGTGAGCTGCTCGTATATCCGTCATAAGTTGGTCGCCGACCATGACCACTTCATTTTTCTCATAGTGGAATTCCTTCATGGCACGGTCAATCCCAAAAGTGAAAGGCTTCAAGGCCCAATAAACGTAATCAATCCCAAACTTTTCAACTGCTCGTTGAACTCGTTTTTTGGTGTTATTTGAGACCACGATGATGCGAATGCCCGCGTCACGGAGATCATGTAGCCATTGCTTCATCTCTGGCGTCCCATCAGGGTTGTTCCAAGCAATGAGGGTATTATCCAGATCGACCAAAACAGCCTTGATTCCCTGCGCTTGCAGGCTTGGGACTGTCAGATCATAAACTGCTTCCACAGCAAAATCTGGCATATAATTTTCAATCGCCATTCTGGCTCCTTTTCTTTTTAATTTCTAGCAATATTCTTTAAATATTGGGCTAAGACTACCCATAAAATGAGACTAGCTATCAAAATATAAATCCAAGCATTTGGTTCATCTGCAAACGGTAAGGGAACATTCATTCCGAAGAATCCTGTAATAACCGCAAGGATAGCTAGCAAGACTGAGATAATTGTCAAAGTTGTCAAATTATCATTTAGATTATTATTCAGGATGTTGTTGTAAGAGGCTGAGAGTTGTTGCAAAACTTGAGAAATCAAGTCTGTCATCGAAACCAACTGGTGCGCTTCAATCATGGCATCGTCAAACTGCTCTCTTTCTACCTCATTAAAATTGCGATAAAGAGCATGCCCTTGGATGTGTTCCAAGAGGAGACGATTTTGTTTGGCAGCAGCTGTCAGGTAAACCATACCAGTTTCCAAGTCAGAGAGGGCAAAAAGATTCTTTTTAGTTGTTTTTTGACGAAGAAGTGCACTGATTTCATCCTTACTTTTATCCATCTCTTCAATAACTGGATAATAAGCATTGCTTATAATCTCTAAACTGGCAAAAAGAAATTTGTAGATTGAAACAACTTCATGGCTTTCAAGATAGGTTGCCATACGTTTAATCACATAACTATTCTTGTGATTGCTAATTGTGATCAGCCGTTGTTTTTCAACGATAAAGGTCATCGGAATCGCTTCATAATATTCTTTGTCTTTTTCTAAATCAAGAACATTATAAATGAAGGTGACCGTTCCCGTTTCACGGTGATAGTCCATGTGGGCACGCTCATTTCTATCCAGAGCATACTCGATAGTTTCTTTGTCCAATCCATAGACATCCGAAAGGTCTTCCATGTTTTTAATCTTGTCTACATCAAGGTCTATCCACGTACAATCGTGACCTAATTTTTTCTCTACAAATAGCATACTCTCTCCTTTACCAAACTCCTTCTATTGTACCACAAATCTGCTAAAATAGCCGGCCTATTCAGTACGAGATAGATTGCTGACGACGGTGATATTACGATTTGGAACAAAGTGAAGGGCTTGATCGTCACCTCGCAGTTGAGTTGTACGGATCCCTACGCTAACGACCTTTCCAGAAACGGTAATCGGTCCATTTGTGAGAACCACTTCATCGCCCACATCAAGCTGGCGTTCAAAGAGGATGAAAAAGCCATTGATGACATCGGATAGAAAGCCTTGCGCCCCCATACCAATGGCCACCCCGGCAATCCCCGCACCAGCAAGGAGGCTAGAAACTGGCAAACCTAAAATAGACAGGATACAGTAGAGCAGAAAGAAATAAAGAATGTAGTTAAAGACATTCTCCAGCAAACGGGAGATAGTCTTTTGTCTTCCTGCATCTCGATTGGAAAATTTAAGCGAGGGCTTGACAATCTTTCGTACAGTTGCATGAAGCATCTTTTTAGCTATATAAAATAGTAAAAACAAAATCAAAAGAGAAATCACCTTGGTCAAGAGATTCTCTAATATGGTTGTTAAATCAAGTTTATCAAAATAGCGTTGAAAAAAATCTTGCATATAAAACTCCTTTTCCCTATTATACCATAAAATCGCCCTTCTCTTTTCTTTCATAATTATTCAATTATCGGCCCTATTTTCAAAATATCACTTGCCTATATAGCATATTTATACTATAATTATAAACAATACATTTGAAGGAGACTGCTATGAAACGAATCATTAGAGCCTGGACCAAGGCAAGCCTCATCAAACGAATCCTTATTGGAATGATCTTGGGAGCTACATTAGGGATGCTCTTTCCAAACCTTACAGGAATTGGCCTGCTTGGAGATCTCTTTGTAGGCGGACTGAAAGCCATCGCTCCTATTTTGGTTTTTGCCCTTGTTGCCAATGCCCTTTCCCAACACCAAAAGGGACAAAACACCAATATGAAGACTGTTATTTTCCTATACTTGCTCGGAACCTTTGCTGCTGCATTGGTAGCCGTTCTAGCTAGTTTCTTACTGCCTGTGCAAATCACCCTGACCAGCGCAAATACAGAAGTTGCTGCTCCTGACGGTATCGGTCAAGTCCTCAGCAACCTCTTGCTCAAACTAGTGGACAATCCCTTGAATGCCATTGTTGAAGCCAACTATATCGGAATTCTCTCTTGGGCAGTCATCTTTGGCCTGGCTATGAGAGAGGCAAGTAAACACAGCAAAGAATTACTGAAAACCATGGCAGATGTCACCTCTAAAATCGTGGAATGGATTATCAACCTAGCTCCCTTTGGGATTTTAGGCTTGGTTTTCAAGACTATCTCTGACAAGGGCATTGCCAGTTTGGCTAACTACGGTGTCCTCCTAGGACTTTTGATTGCTACTATGGCCTTTGTCGCTCTCATCATCAACCCGCTCATCGCCTTTCTCTTTATGAGGAAAAACCCCTATCCCCTTGTTTTGAAATGCCTACGTGTCAGTGGTATTACAGCCTTTTTCACTCGTAGCTCTGCTGCAAATATCCCTGTCAATATGAAACTCTGCCAAGACTTGGGACTGAATCCTGACACCTACTCTGTCTCCATCCCGCTTGGTTCGACTATCAATATGGCTGGCGCTGCTGTTACCATAAATATCCTGACCCTGGCTGCCGTCAACACACTCGGAATCTCGGTAGACTTTGGGACAGCATTTGTGCTCAGTGTCGTGGCTGCCATTTCTGCCTGCGGTGCCTCTGGAATCGCTGGGGGATCCCTTCTCCTCATTCCTGTAGCTTGTAGCCTCTTTGGGATTTCCAACGACTTAGCTATGCAGGTTGTCGGAGTCGGTTTTGTGATTGGGGTCGTGCAAGACTCCTGCGAAACAGCCCTGAACTCTTCAACAGATGTCCTCTTTACAGCGGTTGCCGAGTATGCTACAAACCGAAAACTTCGCCCCTAGTCTCTGACTCCTCGTTAAACACTTGATTCTATTAGTTTAGGAAATTTTCATGTCCCTCACTCAACGTACGACAAAACTGATCTTAGCGACCTGTCTCGCTTGTTTTCTCGCTTATTTTTTAGATTTATCATCAGCAGTTTCAGCTGGAATTATCGCTCTCTTAAGCCTCTCCGACACGCGCAGAAGCACGCTGAAATTAGCACGTAACCGCCTCTTTTCCATGCTCCTAGCGCTCGCTATCGGTGTTCTAGCCTTTCAGCTGACAGGCTTTCACATCTGGAGCCTAGGCCTCTATCTGGCTCTCTATGTCCCTCTTGCCTATAAAATGGGCTGGGAAATCGGCATCACCCCTAGCAGTGTCTTGGTCAGTCATCTCTTGGTACAGGAGTCTACTTCTCCAGATCTCTTACTCAATGAAGTCCTCCTCTTTCTCATCGGGACAAGCTTTGCTCTATTGGTCAACCTTTATATGCCCTCTCGTGAAAAAGCCATCCAAAGCTACCACCTTCAGGTCGAAGAAAAGTTAAAAGACATCCTGCTTCGCTTTAAATACTATCTGTCAAGAGGAGACGGGCGAAATCAAGCCCAACTCGTTGACCAATTAGATAAGCTCCTCGATGAAGCTCTCAAACTAGTCTACTTGGATCACTCGGACCATCTCTTTCACCAAACGGACTACCATATCCACTACTTTGAGATGAGACAGCGACAAAGTCGCATCCTGCGAAATATGGCCCAGCAGATCAATACCTGCCATCTGGCCGCAAGTGAAAGTTTGATCTTGGCCCAGATCTTTTCGAAGATTGCTGCCCAGTTAAGCCAGACCAATCCTGCTCATGACCTACTTGATGACATCGAACGCTATCTGCAAGTCTTCCGCAATCGGAGTCTCCCGAAAACACGCGAGGAGTTTGAAACCCGTGCTACCCTCCTGCAGCTACTACGCGAAGCCGAAACCTTTATCCAAGTCAAGGTCGATTTTTACCAAAAATATGGAAACTAGAACGCAAAGAACCTCAGAGAATTCCTCTGAGGTTCTTTTGTTTTGCATTTGGAAGGAAAGTTTATTTAACCATTGCCCTTGGAATCATCAAAACAGGGATATCTTCTGTAGAACCTGAATCCCTATCACGACTAGCCGTATTTAAAATTTCACAGACTCTTTCAACAGTTAGATTTACTTTTATAACAATCCAAGCTAGAAGACTTTATATTGTCCACCCGCATATCCGCAAGGAATGTAGCCTGCTTGGTAGAAGGGATACAAGTCATCCCACTCAACTGGGATCATATCGTTGGCTTGATGCACGATTTCGATAATTTTTTCATTAATCTGTTGTTCCATATTTCCCTCCGGTTTAGATGTATTTTCCCGTCTCTAGTATCCTTTATCTGTGAATGGTACCGCTTCTTACTGATAGGTCACCATCATAAAAACGAGGAGCAAGACAAACAAGGCTAGGCTAATCAATAGGGTCACCATTTTTACCAAGCGCTTGTTCTGCCAGTAGCCTGGTTTTCCGATATTGCTGGTCGCATCCATGGAAAAGAGTTGGCTTTGGCGAGGTTGGATGAGAACCAGGACAATCAAGGCGATGGCTAGGATTATTCCTACAATCATCAAAACTTCCATCATTTTCACCTCAAGATTCCTAATAATGTAAAGATCAGGGTAAGAAGGATGAGCATTCCGAGTAAAATGGAGAAGGTTTTACTGATCTTTTCTCCTCGGGTAGGCTTTTCTTTCTTAAGCGCTCCTTGCTTTAACTCTTCCATGCGTCCTTCGACATCCTTGTAAAATAAATCTTTTTTAGTCATGTCCTTCCCCTATTATCCTTTCCATCCTCTCTTGGTAAGTAGCCAAGTTCACATAGTTGGCATGACGACCTTGATGTCCAAGGGCTTGGCCCATCTTGTCAAGACTGCTGAGAGCTTCTTGAATCTTCGCAATCATGTCTCCAACAGCCTGCACATCAAAGAGGTGTTCTGGAGCTGTGTAAGGTCTGTTATGAGCTGTCTGATCAAAGGCTAGGATAAGCATATTGTGCTCGAAGGCTTGACGGACAGCATCCAAAAGCTCGTTTCCGTAATTGATATCTAGATAGAGATCCGACAGCTGGTAGAGTTCTCGAATCTTTTGCGGACTGGCGTTTTGATAGAGAACGACATTGGGATAGGAAAGCAAGGTCAGCAACTTGGACGACATTTCAGTCACTGCCGCGATTCGGAAGGTCACCATTGGCAAGGACTCAATCAGGGTTTCGATATGTTCGATCTGATCTGAGTTGGTAACGATCAAGGCATCTGGCCGAACGAAATTTTCTCTTTTGAACTGATAATGATAACCTAGATGGACAAACTTGTCATGATAGGCTGGATTGGTCAAGACCAAGGCCTGTTCATAGGTAGCCTTATCTGGTATGAGGATCTGCTTGGCTCTCAGCCCCTCTTGCTCCAAGAACAGCTGCATATTTCCAGGAAGACAATCATCTAGCGGTTCTTGCCAGACTAAGATATCCTGTCCAGTCTTGTCTGGATAATGGTATGAGACCAAGAAAGAGGTAGCTAGAGTGTTAAAGAGAAGGTGGCGAGTGTCGATTCCCAAATCTTGCAAAAAGAAGATCGTGAACTCCACTCGATTTTTAAAATGGCGCAGGGCTTGTCCGGGCAAGGTTAGGAGGATATCGCCTGTCACATGATTTTCTAGGACAATTTCTTGTCCCCTTGCATCCTGATACTTGGTCAGGATAGCCTGTCCATCCACACTATAAGTGGTCTTGGCAAAGCAGACTCCGTATCGGTTATAATGGTCTGCTTGGTAGATGCGACCGGATAGGTCCTTCCAGTCGACTTGCTTGACCAAACGGGCCTGAGGAGCATCCACATAGTGAATCACGCCCCTCTCCCGAGAATCCTCTAGGATATGCGCAAACTGGTTATTGCCCGCAATCTCCCAAAACTCAGGTACGGCTACTTGGTTGAAATAAAGAGCTTTTCCCGACTCGTAACCTAAATAGTAGGTAAAGGGAGAAAGAATCCCATCTGGGAGAAAGCCATCTGGCTCGATCACAACCGTGACATGGGACAGACCAGCAACTTCTAGACTTTCATGTAAATCTCGGCTTTCCTGGCCATATCGATCAAATAGTTGAATCATGCAGGACCTCCTCTATCGTTTTCTTCCACTTGTCCCTTACCTTATCTGATAAAAATTCTCTCGCTAGGTCATAAGATGCTGTTCGCATAGCTGGCAAATGATTTTCCTGATAGAGCTGGCAGATTTTTTCTGCAAAGGCCCTTTTAATCGCCGTTTCAACATGGTCATCCGAACTTGGGATCAAGTAGCCATTTTGACCGTCCCTAATAAAGGTTTGGTTTCCATAAGGTACATCAAAACCAATCAAGGGCAAGCCTGACCCAACTGCCTCCATCAAGGTCAGACCAAATCCCTCACTGGTAGAGGCTGTCAGATAGACTTCATACTGGTGATAGATCTGAGATAGGTCTGCATGTCCCTTGAGCTGGATATAGTTTTCCGCCTGGTGAGCCATGATGATTTCCCTTAAAAGGGATTCTTCACCCCCACTGCCATAAATGTCAAAGGTGAGCTCTGGGAGGACTTGATGCGCTTGGATAACCGCCTTGACGAGCCAGTCGATGTGTTTTTCCTTAGCCAGACGCGAAGCAGTAATGAGAGAAAAGGGCTTGCGTTCCCTAGCAGGCTCGGTCAACTGATCTATGCTCCCTACAGGAATCGTGACGATTCGTGGACGATGCTGACTATACTGGGCAAATTGACCTTCGAGAACTTCCTTCTGCCGATCCGTGGATACGATAAAGCAGTCGACCTTGTCCGCATTTGTAAATTGATACTCATAGTAGTTATTCCAAAGGATATAGTCTCCGTTGCTAGCATTTTCACTATAGTGCTCTGCGTGAACGACAACTGCTAGATGGGCCTTTTGTGCTTCTTCAAAAACAGCCTGACCAATCCCAGTTTCCCTGTCCAAGATGACCAAATCAGACTTGCTCAAGTTCAAACTTTGCATAAAATAGCGCATAAAGGCTGGTTTTCCGTACAGAATCCGGTCCTTAAATCGATAGACCTCTTCCTGGCCTTCAGTCAGCAAGATATCGTAAGCAGTGCTGCCATCTTCATTGAAAAAGCTTCGTTGATAGAGCCTAGCCACCTGGTCTTTGGGCGCGAAATATTCTGTACAGTAACGCGTGTAGGAGAAATAATCCTTGCGAATCAAGTTCCCCCCAAACACATACTCTGCATGCTGCACCAGATTCTTAGCCGAGTCTACCAAGTAGCAGGTCACAAACTTATCCTCATCTGAAAAGTAGACGCGCAAGACTTTGCCATCTTGCTCCCTATGACTCTCAAGGCCACCAAAAGAGGCCAAGACTTCGTCAACTGTAACACTGGTCGGTGCTAGCCTGATATCTGTAAAATGATTGTAAAGCCAGATTACCTGATCATCCGCAAAGCCGATATTGGCCGTTAAATGCTGGATATTGTCTGCTAAAATCAAGTCGATAAAGATAAACTTAGATGCTAGGTCTAAACTTCTAAAAATCCCTGCTCGGTAAGCCTGGGCATACTCGACACCACTGCTCGCCCAACCGATTCCTAGATTTATATTGTAAATTGTCATATGATCCTCTTTTTATGGAAAATGGGTGAGAATCTCACCTTTGGGCGTTACTTCCACAATCCCCATGAGAAGATTGCGTACCATATCTGTACGGATTTGTTGCTTCATGGTTTCAAAGCCAGCATAGGCCTCCTGATAGTACTCTACGATAGGGTTCTTTTGAGAAGCAGACTGGCTCCCGATTGCTAGACTGAGCTGTTGGAGATAGTCGACTTGCTCAACCCAGTTGTCATCAATAGCCTTGAGCATGGATATTCTCAGAAAAGAATCATAGAGCTGGTGAGGTTGGAGAACTTCCTTTTTAGCTGCGATTTCCTTGGATATTATTTTCTCTAGTAACTCCCGAATCTGATCTGCATCAGCAAAATCCAGATCAGCCGGCAATTCTCTCATCCCAAAGCTAATATTGGTCACGATGAAGTGAAAGAGTTCTTGGGGGCTGCTATAGGCTTTTTCTGAGATTTGTTTGGTATAGTCTGCCAGTATATCCTCAAGGATATGCTCTAGATCACGGCTTCCATCCAGCAAACGATCTCTTTCTTGGTAGACCATCTGACGCTGGATATTGACGCTTTCCGCATACTCTAAGGTTTGTCTGCGAGCTGAGCGACTGGCACTATCACTAGCCTCTTGAGCTTTTCTGACGAGATTGCGGTACTTGCGAGCCTTGAGTAGAATGGGATTGCTACTATCTTCGACTTGGTAGTCTTGATACAGGTCGTGAACCCAAGATGGCCCGAACTTTTTGATCACATCATCTTCAAGCGACACGAAAAATTGTGACATACCTGGATCGCCCTGGCGGCCAGAACGACCTCTGATTTGCAGGTCAATCCGTCGGCTCTCCATCCGCTCGGTACCAATCACAATCAAACCGCCCAATTCTGCGACTCCTGGACCGAGTTTGATATCTGTCCCTCGACCTGCCATAGAAGTCGCAACTGTCACTGCCCCCATCTGTCCAGACTCTGCGATGATCTGGGCTTCACGCGCCGCATGATTGGCATTGAGGACATTGTGGGAAATCCCCTCTCGCAAGAGCAAGGACGAATAAAGCTGGGACATTTCTACAGATCCGACAAAGATCAGGAGAGGATTGCCTTTGGCGTGATAGGTCTTGATAGCATCGAGAGAAGCATAGACTTTCTCAGGGAGGGTCACATAGAGATTGTCCGGATGGTCAATCCGCCTAAGTGGGCGATTGGTCGGGATGCGAATGACAGCCATATGGTAGGTTTCGAAAAATTCTTTCTCTGCCACCTTTCCCGTTCCTGTCATACCTGAGATTTTGCGAAACATTTTAAAGAGACTCTGGTAGGTGATTGAAGCCATGGCTCTGGTTTCAGGAGAGAGCTTCACATGTTCCTTGGCTTCGATGGCTTGATGGAGACCTCCTTGAAGTTTGGTCATTTCCATCAGGCGACCTGTTCCCTTGTCTAACAAGACCATTTCTTGACCTCGAACCAGGTAGTCCTTGTCCTTGGTAAAGAGCGTATGAGCTCTGAGAGCATAGACTAGATGCCGAACATAACTGGCGTACTCTTCCTTGTAGAGATGATCAATTCCTAAGAAAGCTTCAACCGTCTGGGCCCCCTTTCGGGTTAACCAAACCTGGTCTTTTTCTTCCTTGTAGATGTAGTCCTCTCCCTCAACCAAGGTCGTCACTAGGGTATCAATCATCCCATAATAGTTAGACTGGACACGGGGAGAACCTGCGATAATCAAGGGAGTTTGGGCACTATCGAGTAGAATGTCATCGATCTCATCAATGATGACATAGTTAAAGGGAGGCAGGAATTTCCCCTCACGAGTGGAGGCAAGATTGTCATTGAGATAGTCAAAGCCCAGTACACTATTGGTCGTGTAGACGATATCTGAGGTGTAGATCTTTCTTTTCTCTTCGGCAGTCAAGTCCTCCTTTGGATCCTCTGAAAAGGGCAGTCCAACAGTTAAACCTAAAAATTGGTAGACTGGACCCATTTCACTTGCGTCCCGTCTAGCCAGATAGTCATTAGTCGTGACCAGCATGCTGCCCTTTCCCGTTAGGGCATTGAGGTAGAGGGGCATGGTTGCAGTCAAGGTCTTGCCTTCACCCGTATTCATCTCAGCCACATTTCCTTGGTGGATTACAATGGCTCCCATGACTTGCACATCATAGGGAAAGAGACCCAAGACCCGTTTATCGGCCTCACGAACAAGGGCATAGGCTTCTACCAATAGCTCATCCAAGGTTGCTCCCTGAGCAAGGCGCTGGCGAAACTCCTCTGTCTTTGTAGCCATTTCCTCATCACGGAGAGCTGCCATCTCTTCTTTGAGGGCGTTGATTTGGCTTAAAAGTTTCTTGACCTTTCTCAGTTGTCTTTCTTGATACAAACGATTAAACAACAGCATCCTCCTTAATAGAAAACGAAACAAAGTCAAGAGCCTCAAAACCTGCACTAATCAAGGAAAGGCGATAGGTGTAGGCCGTTTCAGGATAGGTGAAGCTAAAGGAAAATTGTCTTTCAATCTTCTCCTCGATAATTTCTTCATAACGGTTTAAAAAGGTCAGTTTGAGATAGAGGCCATTGGCCGGTTGAACCTGCATCTTCATAGATAGACGGTAGATGTAATTTTTCTTGAGAAGAGGGAGGCTAGGTTGACTTCTAGTAGCCTGGTAGTTGACACTAGAATACCAGGTTTTAAGGGTTTCACCTGAAGCCAGCAAAGGGTTTTTCAGTGTAACATGACCGTCCGCATGATAGGTGATCTGGCTCCCGTAAAGATAAGTGGCTCCCATCTCGCCCCACCTAATATCCTCTCTCTTGATGATAATCATGTCTCACCTCTTCCGTATTCTTCTAGTATCATCTTATAAAAATGAATAAACCAGGCAACGTTTGTTCCTGTGTCATCGTTGTGTCGACCTGCTGTCCCTTTTGACAAAACCTTAGCTCCTGTCTGGCAAAGAGTCTCCACTAGCTGGTCATAGGCACCACTATCCATATCCTCGTCCTTCATGTAAGAAAGACCAAAGGTCGTCTGGGAAAAATCAGCTTGTTTAAATCGGGTCCAAAAACGTTGGTCCAAGTCCTTCATGTCTTTCTGGCTCACTCCTCCAGTCTGAAGGTGCAAGACATCAAAGCTAGTCGGAAAGACTCCTGGCGCCTCTAGTCGGCCCCGCTGTGCGATGGTTCCTAGATTGGTCAAGGGTTTTCCGACTACGATTCCTTTGGGTTCAAAGTAAGCCCCATAGTAGAGTGCTGGGAAGGTCCCCATTGACAGGCCAGATAGGATCAAGTCACTTCTATCCAAGCCTAGATAGTCTAGATAGTGTTGGATTTTTGCTTGTATGTTGGCTTCCAATTCCTCAGTTCCTAGGTAAAAGGCTCCCCCTTCTAATCGAGGGTCCGAAAAGAGGAGAAAGGGACATTGGAGATTCTTCATCATCCAGTAACCCTCAAAGCCTTCCGCCGGACGATAACCAGAGAAATAGACTGCTAGAGGAGGTTTGAAATCCCCCGGGTGAAAGAAATAGTTGATTTCCTCACGTTTTTTGTCATGCAGGATATTGCCTCCGAGAACAAACTTTCCAAACTGTTTCCGGCTCCAGCGTTGGTGGAGATTGCCGATGTTGACCTTTCCCTGGCCACGCGCTTCAAGAGAAATGCTCAGATAAGCATCATAGTCTTGCTCCACTATGATTGCTGAGGCAAAGTCTGCTTCCTCAAGGAGAATGTCCTGTCTAATCTCTGAAACGGATCCTGCTGGGATTTTTCGCAAACGCAGGCGCAATTCCACTGGTCCACTCTTTTCATATTCGAGCCAGAGTTCGATTGGCGAATGGGCTTGGACAGACTGATTATAGGCCCAAGAGGCTAGTTGCGTATAGTTTTTTCCAAAATCTCCTTCTAACTCCAGATGCTCAAATCCTTGATAGGAGACAGAGCCTTGAAAACTCGGTTGAATTCGTATCGTAGCTGGACTCAGCTTGTCTCCATAACCACCTTCAAAGAGGGAGGTGGAAAGGTCTCGAACAAAGCCCTGTCGGTCTGTTAGGTCCATCGCCTGCATGCAGTGCTGTTTGATGAGGTTCTGAATGTTTTTATCCTGACTTGCAAACTGTTCGGGATAGAAAACCGTATAGGGTTCCAAGCTAGATGCAAAAGGCAACAAATCTACTAGGTAAGCCCCATCCGTGAGAATGACAGCATGAAATTGCTCCAAGTCTTTCTCATCCATGATTTTCTGGATAGCAGACGGTGTGTTGGGAGGAACATGATGCCAGTCTAGTTGAGCTGGTAGGGCAAGCGTATCTTGCCAATCCTCTGGACCGATTTGCAAGATCTTATACTTCTTTTCCATGAGTCACCTCCTCCAACCACTTTTCTAGCTTGATCAGGAATTGCTCTCCAGTGTGTTCCTTTATCTTTTCGATGGAATGGATCAAAGCATCATTCCACACCTGCAGGCTATCGAGATAGTAATGGGCCGCTTGAGCAAAATCGGCAGTGTTTTCCAACAGATAGCCATTTTTTTTATGACTAACATACTCTGTTTTGACCTTGTTGATCTGAGGGATACCAGCACTAATCCCCGCTATCTGAGTATAGAGAAGAGGCTGACAGTTCAAATCGACAATCAAACGAACAAATTCCAGCTGCTTGATTAACTCCGATTCATCCTTCATATTGACAAACGAATAACGCATAGCCTGGTGGCGATTGTCCTCGAGCGGATTTTCAGCTCCTTGGTAATCAACTTCCTTCTCTAGTTCCTGGTTTTGAAACTGCTCTGAGACCATCTCAGCAACTCGTGTTTCCAGCTGCTTCATTTCTTCTTGACTAGCAGCAAAGGCTCCAAAGATCAGCTCCGTATCCTTGTTTTCAGAAAGGAAATGCAAGACCTGATAGAGAGCCTGGTCCTCTATCCCCTGCTCAAAGTCCAGTTGATAGTAGAGGATTGACTCCTTCCGAGTCTGACTCTTTCCCAGCTCCAAGCGGGTATCAAAAGGTGATAAATGACGAAACTTCATTGCTTGTTCTGAAAAGGCAGACTGAGCCAAGCGCAGGGTATCCTCCCTGTCAACCAGAACAAGGTCCACCTTAGGCAACAAATTCGCCAACTGAGGTAGTTGCTCTTGAGGATTTCGTCCGATAAAAAGACTGAGAACCTTGGTGGTTTGGTGAGGCAATCGTTCTAAAAGGAAAGAATTGTGCTGATCACAAGCAGGCAGAAAATAGGTCGCTCCTTCCTCAGGGAGTTGAGCTATTTTCTTCTCAAAAAACTCAGCAATCAATTCCCCCATATCTCGGTAAGCCTCTTTTTGGAAGCGAAAAGCAAAGATAGGATTGACTTCGATACGGCCCCCATCTTGTAAGTACTCTCTAAACTGCCACAGTCCCTTGGGATTGAGGTAGTCTTGGTAGAGAGCCTGACCCTCTTCGTAATAAATCACACTGGAAACCAGCCCCCGATCATCCATCAGGTAGTTGGCAGACAAGAGCCCATCTTCCTTGAAATACTGAATCGTACTGATAAAACCTTCAATCCCATGCTCCACCTGAGCATAGGGCTTGCCATCCTTCAATACCAGAATGGTAAAGGGACTGTAAACAAAGTCGCAATCCTCATCCCACTCAATATCTCTGAGCTGCAAGACCTGCGGTCGAATCTCGTGAAAATCCTGCAATTCATCAAATAAGGAATAAACCGGTGCTTCTAAAATACCTTGGCGATGGAGAAAATAGCGCAGATGAGGCTGATAGGACAAAAGGAGGACCTGTGCAGGGATCCCTTGGCGTTGCATCAATCGAATCTGATTGAAGGTGTCATCAAATTCTAGCTTAAAATGAGAAAAATACCAAGGTGTCAAATCGGCATGCCAGGGACGTTCCTTGCCATACCAGGATGGGATAAAGTAATACATCAAAACCTCCTAGAATAGTGGCTGATACCTTTCATTTAGTCTGAGCGCCTGCAATTCATCATGAATCGTAAAGAGCATACCACTCAAAATTAAAAAGAGTCCAGGAATCATGCTGACTTTTAACAAACTCTCATCCTTCAAGACAAACAAGATTGGAAGTCCAGCCAAGGTAACGTTAAAGACTGCACCTATCAGAGCAAATCGCAGAACCAAGCGATTAATAAAGCGACTGGTATCCTCGCCCGGATAGACTCCGTAGATGTAATCTCCTGATTGCTTCATCCGATCTGCGATCTGTTGACCACTCACATTGACAAAGGCAAAGGCAATGCTAAAGACAAAGAGGATAAGGATATAAGCATAGATCCACAAGGGTTTCCCCATCGCATACTGCTCCAGTAGGGCAGGGTAGAGCGGATTGCCCTTATCCAGATGTTGAAGCAAGAGCAAGAGATAAGAAGGCAAGCCCATGAGACTCATCACATACATATAAGGCATGCCACCTGCAGGATTGAGCATGATTTCCAGATAAGAATAGCGTTTAAAGCGAGAATGGAGTCCGATTTTATTGATAGGGATGCGGTGTCGCGCTCGGTAAAAGAGAACAACTAGATAGGTAAAGAGGACACCAAGCACTACCAATAGGAAAAGCAGCCAAGGAGAGATCTTATGAACTTGGACCGATTGGATGATGTCCTGAGGGAGTGAAGCCACCATACTCGCCAATAAAATGACGATTGGGCCTCCAACTCCGATAGACGCATTGATGTCAGACAGCCAAACTAAGAAGAAGGTCCCCGCAACCAAAAGGCTGGTATTGAGGAGAAAGACCAAGAAGGGATTGTAGGGAGCTTGGACAGGAAGGTTTGTAGTCAAGGCCAAGGCCTGAATCAAGGCAATCCCTAACGTCAAGTACATTTTCCGTCTATCCCGGACTTCTGAAGACACCGAGTTTAAGCCCAGTTTCTTTGAAAAGGAAAACATCTGCCACAAGATCATGGCTGACATCCAAGGTGAAAGCCCGATGGAAAAGAGAGAGAAGCTGCGAAGATTTCCACCAGTCAGAGCTACTGAAAAGTCCAAATAGGCTACGCCTCCTCCGAGAAAATCCCGACTATTGAGGTTAACAAAAGGAAGAGCCAGACGACTCCCGAGCACATAAATAAAGAGCAAAAACAAGGTGCACATCCCTTTTCTTACCGCTATCAATGAACGAAATACTTTCACTAGCTCCTCCTTTTCATTTTATCTTTCTGTCCTGTCACACGGGAACAATCTTGTCCTTCCATCTTAGAATTTTCAAATCTCTATCTCAGTTTTCGTGAGTTTTTTCGTCCAGATAAGCTGTCAGAGCCGCTACCATTTCTTCTGGTCTTTCTGCTGAGAAAATACCTGCATAGGCACTTTCAGGCAGTTCCCGCGACTGGGTATTGTCAAAAGTCAAGATCGGTTTCTCAAAGCGTGAAACATAGTCATAAACAATACTCAACTTGTCATCGTGGTTAATATCGAGGTAGACATCTGTCTGCTGGATCAGTTTCTCGACCAAGAGGGGGAAGGTGTTGGGATAGAGGGTCACATTTTCAAAACGTGACAAGAGCATGAGTTCAGGTGCCATCGTCGTATAGGCTGCGATGTAGAAATGCACCTCTGGCAAGGCTTGGACCAGATAGTCGATTTTCTCAAGATGCCAGGAGTTAGTCAAATTAACACAAGACATAACTGGCTGATAGACTGTGACTGGATAGTCAATTCCGGCCTGACGCCATTTTTCAGTAATGGCAGACCACTCCATCAGATGATAGTGCCACCAAACCTCACGCAAACGCCCAACCGAATGAGTGTTCCAAGGTTTGTCTTGGGATAGGAAGTGCAAGATGGCTGGCAAGGGCTCTAGGGGAATCTGGAAGATAAATTCATGTCCATGCGAGGCAGCCCCACTGTCAAAACCAATCTGGAAATTATAGTTCTGATCCAGATGAGCATAGCTGTCATGAAAGAGCATATTGAGGATGGACTGGTCTCCCTCACTCACATGTTGGTGTTCCCGCTCCGTCAACTCAACTAGCTCTTGTCTCACAGCTTCTGCCCGCCATTTTTTGTTATTGATCAAGAGTACACCTGCATTAAAACCAACCCCAACTCCGAAACAAGATGGCGCGGCAGCCAGGTAGTTTTCACCTAAGTCCATTTCAAAGAGGGGCGTCAGGTCAGCCGTTACTACCAAATCACTGTCCAAGTATAGAACCTTGTCCTCTTCGACAAAATCAGGGATAAAATAACGAGCAAAGGTCATGTGATTGATATGGGGCAGTTTGTTGCTCCAGTTCATCTGAAACTGGGCGCCAAGCATCTTGACATCCTCCAACTCACCGCCCATTTGCTCTACTATCGGTCTGAGAGTGCGGAACCACTCCTGGGGAATATCCTGATTAAAGATATAGACCTTGACATGGCTATTATGATAGCAGAGAGACTTGAGCGCTGTTTCAATCTGACGAATATAGGCATAATCTCCTGCGAGAACAATTGTTTTTTTCATTTAGTTTCCTTCAGTTCACAACGACTGCTTCTGTGATTCCAAAAGCGTGCGGATAGACTCGATCATTTGATCTACGGCTGCTGGTGAGTAAATATGACTGTAACCACTCGAGTCATGACTAGTGGTCTCAAAAGCAAATATAGGGATTTCTCTTTGTTGCACCTCTTGGATAATGTTTGCAATTTCATCCTCATGATTGATATCTAAGTAAAAGTCAATCTTTTCTAGAACTTTTTTGAAATTCATGGGATTAAAGTAAGGATAGAGGCGTACATTCAGATGCGATTGCAAGTTCATGATTTCCGGCGCAAAATTGGTATGAGCTAGGATAGAGAACTCTACATCGGGCAGTTCTTGGATTAGGTGTTCGATTCTCTCTATGTGACACGTATTGGTAAAAATTGCGGTCGCATACTGGGGAGCTTGAACTAAAGATGCCAATCCTTTATGGAAATCACATTTTTTCATGACAATATCAGACCACTCTAGTCCGTAGTAAAACCACCAGTCCTCCCTGAAACGGTTGAGGTTGATTTGATACCACGGCTTGTCCCCTGTATAATGAATAATCTGGGCTGTCTTCTCAACAGCAAGAGAATCCCTATACCAAGAATCCATCTGGTAATTTCGAGCCACTGTATCCATACCAACCATAAAATTATAGGTAGCTGGCAGCGGTTTCCAACGACCTTCAAAGAGGTGATTTAACACGCCCTGATCACCAAAAACTTGGTCATGCAGTTGGTCTGTCAAACTCAATAAGTGCTCCGTCACCTTTTCTTGACGCCAGAGAGCCACATTAATCAGCAAGACACCTGCATTAAAAGTGCTAGGAACTAGCGCATCTGCGACAGCAGCTACTGGCCAGTCTGCCATATCTTCTAAAAAGAGTTGATCTAGGTTTGATCTAACGATAATATCCGAATCCAGGTACAAGGCTAGGTCTTCGCTAACAAACTGAGGAATAAAATAACGAAAGAAAGTTGCATAACTTAGGTGGGCTAGTGGCAAACTATACTCTTTCAAACCTTGATGACTAATCTTGACATTGACGATTTTTGAGGCTAGAGGTTCTAAACGTCTCTCCATGAGCTGAAACCATTCTGATGGCAAATCATCATTGAAAACATAAAAAGTCACTGCTCGATTATGGGCGCAGATTGACTTGATTGTTGTCTCAATCTTGTCCATATAAGCATTATCACCACCGAGTACAATGGCTTTTTGAAGCTCTTTTTTCATTTCGTCTCCTTTTCTTTTCACATTCTTTTGGCTACTTTTCTACTACTATAGTTATGATTTTTTCGATGATTATCTCACCTTCCTATTATACCTTTTCCCCTAGTTTATTTCAAACTCAAAAGAGGATTTTCCCCTTCTCACATATAGAAAAAACCTTTGAAAAATCATGTTTTCAAAGGTTTTCCATTTTACTATTTATTCATTGATTTTTATATCTTATCAACGACTTTCTTGATCGTCATTCTGACTCTTCTTAGCAAGAAGACCGATACCTGTCACAGCTGCCAATGCTCCCAACAAAGCAGATGCTACCGAAGTCGACGCTCCTGTATTTGGCAAGACTTGTTTTGGCTTGCTTGAAGCGGATTGACCTTGGCTTGCAATGTTTACCATTGAGAGAGAGGTGCTTGTTGAAGTAGATGCCAGAGCACTTGCTGATGCAGAACTACTAATAGAATCTGAAGTCGAGAGACTAGTGCTAATCGACGTTGACTCGCTCACTGACATACTTGCTGAAATCGAAGCACTTTCTAGAGTCGATTCACTGGCGAACATGCTAGCTGAGAGTGATGCGCTCGTTGAAGTAGATTCGCTCACTGATGTACTTGCTGAGATCGAGGCACTTTCCAACGCTAACTCGTCTGCTAGCATACTTGCAGAAGTTGAAGTACTTGTTGAAGCGGATTGACTCGAACTTGCCGATACAGACTGACTTGAGCTTACTGAGGCGGACTGGCTGGCGCTCGCTGAGGCTGACTCACTTGCTCTTGCCGATGCTGACTGGCTTGAGCTGACTGAAGCGGATTGACTCGAGCTCAATGATGCAGACTGGCTCGAACTCACTGAAGCGGATTGACTCGAGCTTACTGAAGCGGATTCGCTTGAACTTACTGAGGCTGATTGGCTAGCGCTCGCTGAAGCAGATTGGCTCGAACTTACTGAAGTCGATTCGCTCGAACTTACAGATGCTGACTCACTTGCGCTCACTGATGCTGACTGACTCGAACTTGCAGACGCAGATTGACTTGAACTTACCGATGCAGATTCGCTTGAACTTACTGAGGCGGATTGACTGGCACTGGCTGAAGCGGATTCACTGGCGCTCAATGAAGCGGACTGGCTGGAGCTTGCCGACGCGGATTGGCTCGAGCTTGCAGATGCTGACTCACTTGCGCTCACTGACGCTGACTCACTCGCACTCACCGATGCGGACTGACTCGAACTTACCGATGCTGATTGGCTGGCACTCAATGAAGCTGACTGGCTCAAACTTACTGAAGCGGATTGACTCGAACTTACTGAGGCTGACTCACTTGCGCTTACGGATGCTGATTGGCTCGAACTTACTGAAGCGGATTCGCTGGCACTTACTGAAGCTGACTGACTCGAACTCGCTGAAGCTGACTGACTAGCACTTACTGAGGCGGATTGACTAGCACTCAATGATGCGGATTGGCTCGAGCTCGCTGAGGCGGATTGACTCGAACTTACTGAGGCGGATTGACTGGCACTCAATGATGCGTATTGGCTCGAACTTACTGAAGCGGATTCGCTTGAGCTTACGGACGCTGACTGGCTCGCACTCACTGAAGCTGATTGGCTAGCGCTCGTTGAGGCTGATTCGCTTGAACTTACTGAGGCTGATTGACTTGCGCTCGCTGAAGCTGATTGGCTCGAACTCACTGAAGCAGATTGGCTGGAGCTGACTGAGGCTGACTCACTCGTACTCAATGAAGCGGATTCGCTTGAGCTTGCAGACGCTGATTGGCTCGAACTTACTGAAGCGGATTCGCTTGAGCTGGCTGAAGCGGACTGGCTAGCACTTAATGATGCAGATTGGCTCGAACTTACTGAGGCGGACTGACTCGAGCTGACTGAGGCTGACTGGCTTGAGCTTGCTGACGCTGATTGACTGGCGCTCAATGAAGCGGACTGGCTAGCGCTCGCTGAGGCTGATTGACTCGAGCTAGCTGAAGCTGATTGACTTGAGCTGGCTGATGCTGACTGGCTAGCGCTCACTGAAGCTGACTGGCTCGAACTTACTGAAGCGGATTCGCTGGTGCTTGCTGAAGCAGATTCGCTGGAGCTCACCGAAGCAGACTGACTTGCGCTCGCTGAAGCTGATTGGCTAGCGCTCGCTGAGGCGGATTCGCTTGAACTTACTGAGGCGGATTGACTTGCGCTCGCTGAAGCGGATTGGCTCGAACTTGCCGACGCAGATTGACTAGAGCTTACTGAAGCTGATTGGCTCGCACTCACTGAAGTGGATTGGCTCGCACTCACTGAAGCGGATTGACTCGAGCTCACTGACGCTGATTGACTCGAGCTCGCTGATGCAGATTCACTTGCACTTACTGAGGCGGA